>NZ_MUFK01000049.1:0-20622 GCF_001996085.1 Salinivibrio sp. PR5 | reverse complement strand
ATTCAACTGTTGTAATAGTGATAGCATAGTTACCCAGCAATTTACTGCGTAAGATCAAGCTAAGTGCGTATCAGATGTACAAAGCCAAACACGCTCGATATCACTCACCATAACCATAGATAAAAAATGGCGCCACTTGGGCGCCACTCTTCGGGCTAGCTACCAATGCCGAGGTAGGTATTAACCACGGTAAAATAAATCCACATCCCAGATATATCTACCACGGATGCCAGTACCGGGCTGACCAATACCGCAGGATCAAGATGACACGCGCGCGCCACAATCGGCAGCAATCCGCCAAGCGTTGTGGAGATGGTCACCTGAATAAACAGGGCCAACGCAATGGCAACCGCAATATCGTGCAATGCAAACGCGCCTACCGTCGCGTTGTGGTTGAACATCAAAATCCTCACTATCATGACTGCAGCAATCGCAATACCGATAAATACCGCGACGCGGGCCTCTTTCCACATCACTTGGAGCCACTGACGTTTGCGAAGCTCTCCCGTTGCAAGCGCCCTGACCACCAAGGTTGCCGCTTGGGAACCGGTATTGCCCCCCGCCGCCGCAATCACTGGCATATACACAGCTAACAGAACGAGTTGGCTTAAGGTATCTTCGTATTGAGCAATGATCATCCCAGAAACGATACCAAGCAGCGCAAGTCCGACAATCCAGCCAATCCGCTGTTTAACGTGCGCAAACACGCCGGTAGACAGATAGCTTTTCGCTGGTTCCGCTTCCGAGTGAATAAAGCCTAAATGGTTGGCATATTCACGGGCTTCGCGGTCAAACCCCTGCGCATCGAGCGCATTGAGCAAATGCTGGACATGAGCCACTGAGCAGTGATGTAAAATTCCCATCGACTCCTCAACCGGCATCACGGTAAGCAACTCGACTTGCTTGTCGAGATCGTATTGTAAAAATGCATTACGTGCCGCCACGATTTCTGCAGTGGAAAACGTAGTGGCGTAGTCAAAAGTGTTGTTCATTACCGTCATGGCGAATCTCCCGATTGGCAACAGGTAACGACCATCAACAACGAACCTCACGCCAAAAGGGCGTGATTAAGCGTTACATCGAGAAAGGAGAAAAACAGAGCGGGAAACCAGCTACGACTGCGCTGGTAAAAGGAAGGGTCACAATACCAACGGCAATTATTTTTCTCCGTATCGACTAGGAGGATGGTCGGTATTGTTCATAGTTATCTCCAAAAAAGGTCTGGTGCTGTAAAAGCGTGGCGAGTTTATCAAAAGGCATTGCGCCTGTCTGTCAAATTTTGGTGAGATAACGGGGTGATATGTCAATTATTATGCAGGTTCAACGGACCGGTGCCGTTCATTGACGACACATGAGTAAACTGGCGCCTAGCAGCTGTGAAAAAGCAACGGTCAGATCGGTATTCATTTGCTTTTCACAATCTGTCTGCAATTTACGTAGACAGCGAAAGGCGACGCCGTTATCGGCTTTACCGCTGATCAGCAAGTAGAAACACAGCCGTAAGATGGCTTTGAACTCACCGTCAGCATGCATCGCCTGCATCCAGCTTTGCATTAACTGGTTAACGGTTCCCCCCGTCTCAAGCGTACCCATCAAATTATCGAGCAGCACGGGTTCGAGCGCGGCCATAAAATCTTGTTTGCGCGGGAAGTGGTGACTGATCCCGGTACGAGACACCCCCGTTGCTTCACTGAGGGTGGTATACGACATACCCTCGTAGCCCAACGTCAGGAGTTGCTGCTTCGCGGCATCAAGAATAGTCTCGATCGTCTGTTGTGTTTGGGCCTTACTGCGTTTTGGCATCTGTAATGTGTTCTCCCCAGTCTCCGTCAGCATGGCGGGCAGTAATCGTCTGCATGTTGCAATGTGTTTGCAGACAATGCATTTGCGCCACGACTCGCCATAAAGATAGTACAGAGTGCAATAGAAAGCCTGACACGAAACACACCAAAGACTCGCTGAAGCGGATCAAAGTTCTGCTAATACCTTGATAGATAAGTGTGAAAACAGCCCAAAAAATGAGGACTTATTGGTGTAAATAGTGCCGACAGTCATAATTTGAACACATGTTTAAACAATTGCCTTGCGTAAATACGGGCAGAGTCAGTAAGTTAACATTATTATAACAGTTAGACGTATGAATCACGTTGCGACAACGAGGAAGTCCAATGTCACACATCAAACCACACGATCAGATCTTACGCTGGGCCGACGAACGCCCTAACCACGTATTTTTACGCCAAATTCGCGATCGCCGTTTCGTGRATTACACCTTTGCGGACGTCGCTGATCAGGCGATGCGTATGGTCACCGCATTACGTGACATGGGCGTGCAACCCGGTGACAAAGTGGCGCTGATTTCTAAAAACTGTGCGGAATGGTTTATTGCCGATCTGGCGATGATGATGGGCAGCTACATTAGCGTGCCTATTTTTCCAACCGCGGGCAGCGACACCATTGAGCACGTGGTCACGCACAGTGAATCTAAGGCCATGTTTGTCGGCAAACTGGATGATACCAAAGCGCTAAAAGCGTCGTTACAGACCCTATCACACATTAAGACTATCGCATTTCCATATCCTACGGTGGATTGCCACTATGACTGGCAGGAGTTAGTCGCAAGTCACGAACCTACCGAAGAGCGTCCGGTCCATCTCGATAATGATGTGATGTCACTGGTATATACCTCTGGCACCTCTGGGCTCCCCAAAGGCGCCATTCTGAGCTACGGTGGCTATTGTTGGTCCGCGCAACGCCTGATTGACCACATTGGTATCGAGCCGAACGATCGTTTGTTCTCGTATCTGCCATTGGCCCATATCACCGAACGCGTATACATCATGGGGTCGGCCATTATGGGTGGGATCCCAACCGCGTTCCCAGAGTCGCTCGATACCTTTATTGAAGATGTCAAAATGCATCGCCCAACGCTTTTCATTTCGGTACCGCGACTGTGGACGTTGTTCCAACAGCGCATTCAAGAGAAATTGCCAGATGCACGTCTTAACCTGCTGCTGAGCATTCCTCTTGTCGGTAGTCTGGTTAAAAAGAAAATCGCGAAGAACCTTGGTCTTGATCAAGCGCGCGTATTGGGCTGTGGCTCAGCGCCGGTTGCCCCAGCACTATTGCGTTGGTATGAAAAATTGGGCCTACATATCACCGAAGCCTGGGGAATGACCGAAAGCTACGCATACAGCACACTTAACTATCCATTTAGGGCCGACAAAATTGGCACCGTCGGCAATGCAGGACCCGGCGTTGAAATCAAGATAGCCGACGATCAGGAGATCTTAGTCAAAAGTCAGGGCCTATTTAGTGGCTATTACAAAAATGAGGAAGCCACAGCCGAAACCTTGGTGGATGGTTGGCTACACACGGGGGATTTAGGCGAACTCGATAGTGAAGGCTACCTGAGTATCTCAGGGCGTAAAAACGATACCTTCAAGACCGCAAAAGGCAAATTTGTTGCCCCAGTGGCGATTGAAAAACGTTTATTTGAGCTGTCTAACGCTGAGATGCTCTGTGTGATCGGCTCTGGCATGCCTGCGCCTATTTTGCTTGCTTTGCCGCACCACTTCCCGCACTTTGATCGGGCCCGTTATGAGCGCCGCGTGAAAAAGGTAATTGATACCATCAACGGTGAGCTGGAGTCCCACCAGCAAATCAAAGGCGTTTTGATGATCAAAGAACCTTGGAGCATTGAGAACGGAAAACTCACGCCAACACTTAAAATTCGCCGCCATAAGCTAGAGCAAGAGTACCACGAGGTTGGCGCGAACTGGCCAAAAGGCACCTTGGTCCAATGGGAAGAAGACTGGGTC
The DNA here is from genome assembly GCF_001996085.1 of Salinivibrio sp. PR5. Classification (NCBI taxonomy): domain Bacteria; kingdom Pseudomonadati; phylum Pseudomonadota; class Gammaproteobacteria; order Vibrionales; family Vibrionaceae; genus Salinivibrio; species Salinivibrio sp. PR5. The sequence continues at coordinate 16,801 of NZ_MUFK01000049.1, read as the reverse complement.
TAGCGCATTCTACCAAGATGTTCTGACGATCACCCACGATTGGCATACGCTGATGGTGGGTGATTTTTTATTCGCCACCTATTGCTTACAATTAGATTGCTGACAATGATGCATCGTGCTACAAACTCCTGCAAAACCTGACCTATCTCAATGTGCCACAATCAAGACTCTGCTAAAGATCAGCATGACATCTTTATTGCAGGCGATAAGCCTATTTTGACGCCTGCAGCTTTATCTCGTAGGGGACAACCATGAAAGAGAATCAAACTGACGCATGTGACGCGTGCGGTGTAAGCGCAGAAATTGGTTATATTATCTCAGAAGGAGATGAAGTCGCGGAAGTGACGATTCATGCCGACAGCGTCGAGGCAATGCAGGCGCGCTTTGAGCAGTACCTCTCGCTCGCACAAAGTATTAACCCTGCCGTCAAGCACGACTTTAACGCCGAGCAAATTAGCGGCGACAGTGCACATATCAAAATGCAATTTGAATGCAGCGCTGAAAAGCTTATCTTTGAGCTACGCAGCCGTGGCCTTAACAACGCCTAATCACTACCATACAGGGTGTGTCACCACACCCTGTATTTGCTTGCTGAGGGCGGAGTTAAAGACGCAGGCTTTGCCATGCCTCGCACATTTCACGAAACGTGGTCGCATCGCCTTCAGGACGGTCTGGGTGCCACTTCAACGCCATTTTACGCCACTGGCGACGGATCTCATGCTCGCTAGCATGCTCATCCAACCCAAGTACGGCCAGAGCTTTTTTGCGCTCTAGCATGGTTTCGCCCGGCGCATCATTACCAATATGGCGTTGATAATGCTTCCAAAACGACGATAGCAGCTCTTTGACATCGTCTCGGCTAGCGTCGTAGTTGTTCCAATCCATGTAATATTCACGGAGTGGATCTTGATAATCGATTTCGTTTGCCACAAAACCATTACCGCCAACACGCCACTGCAATTGAATGTCCATTGACTCCACCTGCAACCACTGCTGAGGTAGCAACATCTCTTGCAGTTGGTATAGCGCATTCATTATCAAAAAATTGCGCTTAAACAGATCAAGATGCGGGTCAGCATCCAACTCTGCCATGATGGTGTTTTTTTGCAACTCACTGAGAAGGTGATGCACTTTCCAGCTTTGTCGCGTAGATTCCAAGATACTGAGTATTGGCCAAATCAGGGGGTTGTCTATTTCATCCCGTTTTTCAGCAAGCATGACGTTCATCCTCTGTCACTGGCCAGCTACCTTGAACCGGCACATCTGGTATTTTCGGTCGTTTAACAACCTTATTAAGGTATAAACCAAATTTGGTCACTTTGTCGCCATTATCAGCAAAAAGCAGCTTGTTCATCCGTATGCCATACTTTTTGTATCACACGACGTCAAAAAAGCGCCTGATATTGCCGCTTAATTATTAAGCATATCTAGTGCCAACTTACTTATGCATTGTGGAGAAATCGTCGTGGCGCAGAGATTAGACACCTTGACTCGCATTAAAGACACGCACCATCTATTGTTGTGTAAACACCTTTATTTCATTGATATTTAAATCTATGACACATACCGCCTCCCAATGTGATGCCTGCAAAAACAAAAAACCGCTCCCTTTTGCCTTTTCAATGGCCTTTCAGCCAATTGTTCAATTATCCACTGGGCGTGTTTTCGCATACGAAGCGCTGGTACGAGGCATGGATGGCGGCGGTGCGGGCAGTGTTTTTAAACATGTAAACGCCGACAATCAGTATCAATTTGATCAGACCTGCCGTATCAAAGCGGTGTCATTAGCGGCAAAGCTCGAGATTCCCTGCTTTTTGAGCATTAACTTTATGCCTAATGCTGTTTACGAGCCCGAACGTTGTATTCAAACCACCCTTAAAGCCGCGCGCGAACACCAGTTTCCGCTCGATCGCATCTTGTTTGAGTTTACCGAAGGGGAAGAAGTGCTTGATTATGGTCATATTCAACGCATTATTCGCTATTACCGCTCGCAAGGCTTTATTACCGCCATTGATGATTTTGGCGCCGGTTACTCTGGCCTAACGGCGCTGGCTAATATTGATACAAATATTATTAAAATCGATATGGCGCTGGTGAGAGATATTGATACTGACCCAGTGAAACAGGCCATTGTTCGCCACAGTGTGGCAATGTGTGAGGAGCTAGGGCGTCAAATTATTGCCGAGGGGATAGAAACTGAGAAAGAATTACGCTGCTTGCACGATTTAGGCATCGACTTCTTCCAAGGGTATTATATTGCCAAGCCTGAATTCGAAGCATTACCCGCCATAAATCAAGCACCTGGCCTCGACATTTTTCACCGTCAATAATCCGACTATCGAGCCAGCAGTCTGTTGCTGGCTTATTTTAACTGCCTCACAGGGTCAATTGATAATCTTTCTCACTTTGACGCGTTCACGGTATAGTAAGTCGATTATTTGATTCGAAAGGTATTCTTATGACTTGCCGTGACCAAGGCATGCCAGTGCATGGCCTCACTCGACGTCGCTTTCTCCAATCTTCCGCTGCTTTCGCTGCGTTGTCCGCCCTTCCTGCTTGTTCGCTGGTATCCGCATCACGAGATAATGGCATGTGGGAATATCACTTAAGCGCTGAGCCAAGCACAGCATCTTTAGTGCCCGGCCATCAAACGGATGTATTGGCATTTAACGGCAAGATCCCTGCGCCCACGATTCGCTGCCGTCAGGGCGAGCCCGTGACGATTCACTTTACCAATAACCTTAATGAACCCACCACCATTCATTGGCATGGACTCCGCATTCCGATTGAAATGGACGGTGTACCCTTTTTATCCCAACCCCCTATTCAGCCGGGCGAAACCTTTACTTATCGCTTTACACCGCCTGACGCTGGCACCTTTTGGTATCACCCTCACATGAACTCCGTGGTGCAATTGGGCAAAGGCTTGGTGGGCACCATTGTGGTGGAAGAAGCGTCACCGGTCGCGTTTGACGAAGAGCATGTACTCATGCTCAAACATTGGCACCTCGACCCCCAAGGGCAATGGAAAGATCTCGCCATTCCTCGTTATAGCGCCCGAATGGGAACGCCGGGTGAATGGGGCACGGTAAACGGAGTTCATCAACCTAAGTATGAACTACAAGAAAATGCCACCACTCGCTTGCGTTTAGCCAACGTCGATAATACCCTGACTTATCCCATTCAAGTCCGTGGTGCGGACGCGTGGATTATTGCCATTGACGGCAATCCGATCGCAACCCCTCGACGACTCGAGGAGCATAAGATCGCGCCCGGTATGCGACTCGATATTGGTTTAGTCGCTCCCAAAGCCGGATCCAATGTTGAGATCATGTACATGAAAGGCCGTTTTCCTTTCCTACTGGCTAGCTTTACCACAACGCCATCCACCTTGGTCGAAAAACCTTTGCCCGCCCTGCCACTTAATCCAGTGGCCACTCCTGACTTGGCGAATGCGGAAACGCGACACTTTGTGTTTGAATGGGCCGGCGCAATCACACCCGCCGATAAACAAGGCAAAGGGAAGCACGAATTTTGGCTGATGAATAAACGCGCATGGGAGGGAATGAGCAAAGGCAATATTCCCGATCCGATCGCAACGCTCGAACGGGGCAAAACCTATATTTTCGATTTAAAGAATGTCACTCAGTACCACCATCCGATCCATTTACATGGTCATACATTTACCGTGCTGGAAATGGACGGTAAACCCGTGACACCTTTCCATACCGATACCGTGCTATTGGGTAAAAATGGCCACGCCAAGGCAGCCTTTGTGGCCGATAACCCTGGCCGGTGGATGTACCATTGTCATGTGATTGAGCACATGAAAACCGGTCTAATGGGATTTGTTGAAGTGGTGTAGCGATAAACATCACGTGCACAATAAAACGGCGAGCCTACCTGCTCGCCGTTCATCTTTGGCGCTCCTGTTTAAAGATAGCGCCGTTATGTGCTGGGTTTGTCGGTTTTGAATCGGTTTACCAACTCTGAGAGTTCAGTCGCCACCATACGTAACTCGGCCGCCGTTGCGTTAGTTTGCTCCGCGGTTTCAGCAGCACTATTCGCACCATCCAATACGTTGGTCACATTCTGATTAATGTCTTCCGACACCGAGTGCTGCTCTTCTGTTGCGGTGGCGATTTGCGCGGCCATATCATGGATCTGTCCCACCAATTCTTGAATGGTACTAAATACACTCAGGGCCTCTTCAGTTGCCTCGGTGGTTGTCTGCGAGTGTTCCACACTGCCCTGTAGCTTTTCTGACAGCTGGCTAGTCCGTTGAGTCAGGGCTTGTAACAACTCGTCAATTTCTTCGGTCGATTTGGTGGTCTTTTGCGACAGCACCCGAACCTCATCCGCCACCACGGCAAAGCCTCGGCCATGCTCCCCCGCACGTGCCGATTCAATCGCCGCATTCAGCGCCAATAGGTTGGTTTGCTCGGCAATGCCACGAATGGTATCCAGCATGGCGGTGATATTGTCGTTTTCTTTAGTAAGCTCAGCCATGGCGCTATCCGCTTCGTTGAGCGTGGTCGCCATTTCTTGCACTGCTGCGCGCGTGTTATTCATCAAGGCCATGCCGCGATCAACTTCTGATTGGCATTGCTGCGCCGAATCGGCCGTCTGATTACAGTTTTGCGATACCTCATTAGCCGTCGCGACCATTTGATGAAACGCGGTCGCAATCTGCTCGAGCCCTGAGCGCTGCTGGTGACTTGCGCCATCCAGCTGCTCAGCAAACTGGGTGGTGTGATCAGCATGGGATGTAAGTTTCAGCGAGCGATCTTTAATGCCAATGATCAGCTCTTGGATCACATCCACGAACTGGTTAAAGGCAGTGGCGGTCGTGCCTAGCTCATCTTTGCTGGTTACCGGCAAACGTTTAGTTAAGTCACCTTCACCGCTTGCCGCATCACTGAGCCCATCACTCACCGCAACAATCGAGGCAGAGATGCGGTTAACCATAAAGAAGCCCAGCACCCCGAAAATCACCACTAAAAGTACACCAATCGAGATAATTACGGTTTGCAGTTGATTCACCTGCCCTAACACTTCTTGCTGAGGCACAATACCAATTAAACGCCAGCCGCTATCGGGCGCTTGATACTGGTTAACAAAATAAGACTCACCGTCAAATGACACCGCCTTGAGGGCACGGCTTAGCGATTGACCGCTGTAGACGCTATTCACGCCATCCACAGATTCAAAGTTGTTATCTGGGTTATTGGGATCGGCCAAAATGGTGCCGGTATCTTCCACCAGCACAATGTAACCTGACTGGCCGAGCGTGACCTCGCCAAGCATATTGGTCAATGCCTCCAAGGTAACATCAACACCCACCACCCCAGTCAGGCCGTCTTGCGCAGGAAACTCCATCACATAATCCAGTAAAGGTGCGCCCGATGTAATATCTTGGTATGCCGGCACGCGCACAGGGTTATTACCACTTCCTAATCCGGTTTGATACCAAGGGCGCTGCCGAGGGTCGTAATCGCCAGACTCCCCTTGCGGCCACTGAATGTAGCCCCCATCGCTTAAACCGAGAAAGACATAGGCGAAATCATCACGCGAATTACCCATTGCATCCAACAATTTAAACGCACGGGCTTCGACCGGGCTATTCTGAGGCGATGTCATTTGCTTTGCCGGGCCCATGTACTTGGCAACACTGCTATCGAGCTCTTGCAGGGCTTGGCTATTGGCTAACATTTTCGCGTTAGCAGACAGGCCTTGTAGGTAGAACTTAAACGCATTCCCAATGTGCTGCATTTCCTTATAAGAGCTTTGCTCGTAGCTAATTAGGGTACTTGTTCGGAACTGATACAAGGCGACGACACTAATAATCAGTGTCGGCAATACCACCCCTGTCAACACAATGGCTAAAATACGTTTTTTAATACTCATAACTGACCCCCGTCAGTGACTACCTACCGTTCAGTATTAATGTGTCAACTATCAATAGTGACTTATTGAGACTAGAACAGGCATTTTCAGGCAGCCATAAAAAAGCGGATTTAACGGCGCTGGCAAATCGAAACCAACAGGATGAGAAAGATTTCTAGGCAATCAATTATAAATCATGGACACGGATTGCATCCTACACACAAAGCAAATATATTAGTCAAAGCTAAAATAAAAGGTGGGACTATGACCAAGAAAAACTATCAAGAAATCAATGAGCAACAATTGGCGTTAAATAAACAATTTAAAGCAAACAGCAGTGAGACTCTGGCGGTATTTGGTCAGCTTCATCGTGCCGCAATGGCAGAAGGCGACCTTGATGTAAAAACCAAAGAGTTGATTGCATTGGGGATTGGTATTGCCGCGCGTTGCGATGGCTGTATCGGTGCACATGTTGCCGCCGCATTAAAGCACGGTGCGACCAAGCAAGAATGTGTAGAGGCGATCAACGTTGCCATTTTAATGGGTGGCGGCCCGTCGTTGATTTATGGTGCGCAAGCCCTAGAGGCGGTTGAGCAGCTTAGCAACGCGTAACCTTATTGCTCACTGCCCATAAAAAAGCGCAGCTGATTGACGCTGCGCTTTTTATTACCTGTTTGTCCTCATTAGCCGCGATAATAACGCTGCGGCACAAAGGGCATTTTCTCGACGGTCATGGGCAGCTTTTTACCACGTACTTCGGCAAACACCTCCGTGCCCACCGCGGTAAATTCCGGTGACACATACGCCATCGCAACCGGCATGCCTTTAGTGGGACCAAAGGTACCACTGGTCACGATACCAATTTCGTTATCGTTGGCATCGAACAGCTTGCTGCCTTCACGTACAGGCGCTTTACTTTGGCCCAACAGACCAATTCGCTTACGGCTGACCGCTTTAGTGGCAATCTGCTCGAGAATTTTCGCCTCACCGGGGAAGCCTCCGGCGCGCTCACCCTCCGCACGACGTACCTTACTGATCGCCCAAATAAGGCTCGCTTCGATCGGCGTAGTGGTGGTATCCAAATCATGACCATACAGGCACAAACCACATTCCAAACGCAGTGAATCACGTGCACCTAGGCCAATCCATTCCACGTCGTCATTGGCAAGCAGCGCTTTGGCGAGCGATTCTGCATGTTCAGACGGTACAGAAATTTCAAACCCATCTTCACCGGTGTAACCGGAACGACTCACCACGCAGTGAATGCCATTAATCTCAACAGGTTGAATGTCCATGAACACCATGTCATTAACCTTCGGGTTGAATGTCGCCAACACTTGCGCCGCCTTCGGGCCTTGTAGTGCCAACAACGCACGATCATCAAGCACCTCGACGGTCACATCCCCTTTCAAGTTATCGCGCAGATGCTGAATGTCCTGTGCTTTGCAGGCGGCGTTAACGACCAGAAAGAGATGATCGCCTAGGTTGGCAATCATGAGGTCATCCAGAATTCCTCCTTGTGCGTTGGTGAACACGCCATAACGTTGTTTGCCTGCCGGTAAATCAATGACATCAACAGGCACTAAGGCTTCTAGCGCTTTGGCTGCATCCTTTCCGTCGAGACGAACCTGCCCCATATGCGATACATCAAACAGACCTGCGTGTTCGCGGCAATGGAGATGCTCTTTGCGAACACCGAGCGCATATTGGACGGGCATATCATAGCCAGCAAAGGGGACCATCTTTGCGCCCATCTCAATGTGCAATGCGTGTAGTGGGGTCGTTAGTAACTCTGCCATTGTTCACTCCATGTTCTGCCTAAATGGCGATAAAAAGTAATGCTAGTCGACGATGCGCGTCGCCAGTTTTCGTGACTTTGCGTTAGGATGCGGTCACCCACAAGATGAGTGCGTCATCCTCGCTGACCGATGCCAACATATGTCCCATCGTGGCATCGTAATAAACACTGTCTCCCTCATTGAGGGTGATCGCTTCATAAAACTCAGAGTAAAAGCGAATGCTGCCTTCCAACACCAGCAAAAACTCTTCACCATCGTGACGGATCCAATCACTGTAATCTTCAAAAGCGCGGGCACGGACACGCGACTTAAATGGCATCATCTTTTTGTTGCTAAGTTGCGTTGCCAGTAGCTCGTGTTCATAGGTGCCGGTTGGGTGCGCCTTACCCTGACCGGCTCGTGTAATATCACGGCGCCCTGTTGCTTGCCGTTTTTTGGGTGGCGCAAACAACTGAGGCACGTCAATGTCTAGGCCGTGAGCGAGTTTTTGCATCGCTTGGAAAGTCGGGGAGATTTGCTCATTCTCTATCTTTGATAAGGTCGAGCGCGCTAATCCCGTGCGTTGACTTGCTTCTTCGAGCGTCAGCCCTAACCCCACTCGAATCGCTTTTAATCGTGGGCCCAACCGCAACGGCGCAATTGGCGCACGTTGTTCATCATCCATTTGCGCTTTTTCTACCTGCATTGAGGGATACACATCCTGTGTTAAATGGTTTGTTGACACCGTTGGGCTGCCTCCGCGCTAACATGGTTAACTCTATTAACGCCGCATTCTGACACATCCCACCCTCGAACGGCATCGGCATAGTTAACACTTTTAACAAAAAAGTTTCCTATTGGAAATATCGTCCTATTGGGCAAGATGCAACCGCCTCGTTCCCCTCAAATTCGTGAATCAATGGATCGCCGCCAATACGCTTAAAAGGAAAAGTCCATAAATGACAAGCAGTCATGGCGTTGCGATGCAAAAAACGATGATGAGAAACCCGACGCTGTTTGCAATTTACCTCAGCATAGGATAAAAAGGCAAACGTTTGCGTAACAAGGTTGATCGTATAGCCAGAGGTCGTTATGTCATCGCGATCACAACATAGGTTTCCTATTGGAAATTTATTTTGCGGAAAAGTTACGGCTTAGGTACGTTAACAAAATGTTTAAATCATCACCAGCGCGTGCCGGTTGTTATCACTCTCGCCGCTTGCAGCGACCTGTTTCAGGAGCGTTCTGTGGCAAGGATATAAACTGTAGGTAGCACTGCTGATGAGTGAGCAATGCAAGGTGTCTACAAAGACATCTACCAACAACAATACGTACCTTACCTGTGTAGGAGACATGCCATGAGTCACAGCATGTTTGACCTGTTTAAAGTCGGTGTCGGACCCTCCAGCTCGCACACCGTTGGGCCAATGTTGGCCTGCGCACGCTTTTCACAATTCGCGATCCAAACACTCTCGCTCGATGCGATTCATCGCGTGAGCGTCGATTTATACGGCTCCTTGGCGTTAACCGGAAAGGGCCACGCCACGGACGTCGCGTGTGTGATGGGGCTAATGGGCGAAATGCCCGCCACCATCGAATCAGACGACATTGAAACCATGACCAAAATGGTTAAAAACGGCGGCGAACTGCCCTTTGCTGGTAGTCATTATGTCCCGTTTAGTTGGGATGCGGATTTGGTGTTTCACTACGATCAGGTGTTACCCGCCCATCCCAATGGCATGACCGTTAGTGTTTATGACAAAAAAGACAAATGCTTGGCACGAAAAACCTATTTTTCGGTCGGCGGTGGATTTGTGGTGGAAGAAGGTGAAACGGATGCGCTGGCCTCCGACTTTACGCCCCCCTATCCGTTCAAAAGTGCGGCAGAGTTACTTGAGCAATGCGAAAAAACGGGCATGACAATCAGTGAGCTGATGTTTACCAATGAAATTGCCCAAGCGCAGTATACCGACCCCAGTGCGACGCGGGATACCGTCAATCAAGGGCTCGATCATATTTGGCAAGTGATGCGCGAGTGCATCGACCGCGGTATTCAACAAGGCGGCATCTTACCCGGCGGTTTAAACATTAAGCGACGCGCCAAAGGGATGTACGACGCCATTCATGACAAACAAGCGCATGGATTACCGACAGACAGCAATGATTGGGTCAATCTGTTTGCCATGGCAGTCAACGAAGAAAATGCCGCCGGTGGCCGAGTGGTTACCGCGCCGACCAATGGCGCAGCAGGTGTGATCCCAGCGGTGTTGGCGTATTACGACAAGTTTGTCTCGCCCAACAATCCAGAAGGTATTCGTACCTTTTTAGCGACTTCTGCCGCGATTGGTTCCTTGTATAAAACCAATGCGTCTATCTCTGCGGCCGAAGTGGGTTGCCAAGGAGAAATCGGAGTAGCCTGTTCCATGGCAGCAGCGGGGCTCGCTGCAGCGATGGGAGGCACCAATGCGCAGATTGAAAACGCTGCAGAGATTGGCATGGAACACAATCTAGGACTCACTTGCGATCCCATCAATGGCTTGGTGCAGGTGCCCTGCATCGAACGCAACACTATGGGCGCCGTGAAGGCGATTAACGCAACCCGCCTCGCTCTCGGCGGTGATGGTGAGCACCATGTGTCACTCGATAGCGTGATAAAAACCATGCACGAAACAGGGCTCGACATGATGAGCAAGTACAAGGAAACCTCGCAAGGCGGCCTTGCTACCAATGTGATCCCAATTAATGTGGTGGCCTGCTAACCCACGGCCAGTCAACAAGGATGAAGCAATGAAACCCAGCTACCCAAACGTGGAACTTGAGCAATTCTTCTCAACCAACTTGTCTGAATCAGACGGTGCCGTGATGGCCGCGATTAACGCGGAACATAAACGCCAGCAGCAACAAATCGAATTGATTGCGTCAGAAAACATCGTTTCGCAAGCCGTGATGCAAGCGCAAGGCACCTGCTTAACCAATAAATACGCCGAAGGCTATCCGGGCCGCCGCTACTATGGCGGCTGCGAGCACGTTGATGAAGTCGAAGCCATCGCTCAAGCCCGCGCCAAACAGCTGTTTAGCTGTGAGTATGTCAACGTACAGCCGCACTCGGGCGCACAAGCCAACGGCGCCGTGATGCTAGCGCTACTGCAACCCGGTGACACCATTTTAGGTATGTCACTCGATGCTGGCGGCCACCTCACTCACGGCGCGCGCCCTGCGCTATCCGGTAAATGGTTTAACGCTGTGCAGTACGGTGTGAGCAAAGACAGTCTAGAAATTGATTACCATGAAGTCGCGGTGCTGGCTCGCGAGCATCAACCCAAGATGATTATCGCCGGGGGTAGTGCGATCCCACGTCAGATTGATTTTGCCCGTTTCCGCGCGATTGCCGATGAAGTGGGTGCCTACCTGATGGTTGATATGGCGCATATCGCTGGCTTGGTTGCCACCGGCGCCCACCCATCGCCACTGCCCCATGCGCATGTGGTTACCACCACTACGCATAAAACCCTGCGTGGCCCACGCGGTGGCATGATCCTCACCAATCACGAAGACATCAATAAAAAGATCAACTCGGCCGTGTTCCCCGGTCTGCAAGGCGGTCCGCTGATGCACGTGATTGCGGCCAAAGCCGTTGCATTGGGTGAGGCATTAGAGCCTGAGTTTAAACTGTATATTGATCAAGTGGTTGCTAACGCCAAAGCGCTCGCGGAAGTGCTCCAAGCCCGTGGCTGCGACATTGTTACCGGCGGCACCGATACCCACTTGATGCTGGTTGATTTGCGCCCGAAATGCTTAAAGGGCAATCAAACTGAGGAAGCACTTGAACGTGCTGGGATCACCTGTAATAAAAACGGCATCCCCTTTGACACCGAAAAGCCCATGATCACCTCCGGCATTCGCCTCGGCACGCCAGCCGGCACTAGCCGCGGTTTCGGCACCGATGAATTTCGTCAAATCGGCGAATGGATAGGCGATGTGTTGGATGCCCTCGTCGAATCGCCAGAGGGCAACTCCGACATCGAGGCGCGCGTGCGTAAAGACGTGCAGCAACTTTGCGCACGTTTCCCCGTGTATCGCCAATAAATTGAATTTAAGAGCTGGCGTCACCAACGCCAACTCATTTTACATTGTAAATCGCTCATTGTTTGAGCAGCTCGTATTTAAAGCAGGAGAGTAACAAATGGACGCGACACTGAAGTTTTCGAAAAGCCATGAGTGGGTTAAAGACAATGGCGATGGCACTGTCACTATGGGGATCACTGATCATGCCCAAGAACTGCTTGGTGATGTCGTGTTTGTCGATCTACCCGAGGTTGGCGACAGTACTGAACAAGGTGAGAGCTTCTCTTTGGTGGAATCAGTGAAAGCCGCGTCTGATATCTATGCCCCCGTGGATGGTGAAGTCGTCGCTATCAATGAAGATTTGGAAGATAGTCCAGAGCTTGTCAACGAAGCACCCTTTGAAGGTGGATGGATTGCCAAAATTAAGCTGGCTGACGATACCAATTTGGATCACTTGATGGATGCAGACGCGTACGCGGCAACGATTGAAGACTAATTCAGGACGAATACCATGACGCAAACTCGTTTACTCGACAGCCTAGTGGCCGATAATGATTTTATCGCGCGCCACAATGGTCCCGATACCAATCAGCAAAATGCGATGCTGGCGGCGATTAATGCCACCAGCCTTGAGCACTTAATTGAAGAAACTGTCCCTGCTGACATTCGCTTGCCAAAACCGCTCAACCTGAGTGCGCCCAAAAGCGAAACCCAGATGCTGGCCGAACTTAGCAACATTGCCGCGCAAAACACCATTAAGCGCAGCCTGATCGGCCAAGGCTACTACCACACGCATACTCCACCGCCTATTTTACGCAATGTGCTGGAAAACCCGGGCTGGTACACGGCTTATACCCCCTATCAGCCCGAGATCTCGCAAGGCCGATTAGAATCATTGCTGAACTTCCAGCAAATGGTGATGGACTTAACGGGAATGGATTTGGCCAACGCGTCGCTGCTCGACGAAGCCACTGCCGCGGCGGAAGCCATGACTCTGTGTAAGCGTGGCGGCAAGCACAAAGGCAACGCGTTTTTTGTTGCCAGTGATGTGCACCCACAAACGCTGGACGTGATTAAAACGCGCGCCAACTTCCTCGGCTATGACATCATTGTTGATCACGCGGACCAGCTGAATCATTACGACGTATTTGGCGCCCTGCTCCAGTATCCTGGCACCACCGGTGAAGTACGCGATCTCAGCACGCTGATTGCAGACGCACAAAGCAAGAAGACGCTAGTCGCAGTCGCCACCGATCTACTTTCACTCACCTTGCTTAAAGCGCCAGGTGAAATGGGCGCGGATGTGGTGATTGGGTCGGCACAACGCTTTGGCGTGCCCATGGGTTACGGTGGCCCACACGCCGCCTTTATGGCCACGCGTGACAAGCTAAAACGCACCATGCCGGGCCGCGTGATTGGCGTATCGGTCGATAGCAAAGGCAACCAAGCCCTGCGCATGGCGATGCAAACGCGCGAGCAACATATTCGCCGTGAAAAAGCGACCTCCAATATTTGTACCGCTCAAGCGTTGCTCGCCAACATGGCTGCTTTTTATGCGGTATATCACGGTCCAGAAGGCTTGAAGAAAATTGCCCGCCGTGTGCATCATCTGACCGCACTGTTCGCCAAATCGGCACAAGCGGCGGGGTTGAACCTTGCCCACGACAGCTTCTTTGATACCGTCACGCTCAACACAGGCGAGCAAACCGACGCCTTGTACCAACAAGCGCAAGATGCCGGCTTTAACCTGCGTAAATTGGATGGCCAGCTCGGCGTGAGCTTTGATGAAGCGAGCACGCTGGCAGAAGTCAATCAATTGCTTACCGCGCTTACCGGTCAAGGCAATGCAGAAAGCGTGGCGAGCGATATTGAAGCCGATGAATTTGCCGCGATCCCTGCCGCATGCCGCCGCACCAGTGCATACCTGACGCACCCCGTCTTTAACCGCTATCACAGTGAAACCAAGCTGATGCGGTATATGAAGGCGTTGGAAAACAAAGACTTCTCCCTTACCCACGGTATGATCCCATTGGGCAGCTGTACCATGAAGCTGAATGCCGCGGCCGAGATGATCCCCGTCACCTGGCCAGAATTTGGTGCCCTGCATCCGTTTGTGCCATTGGAGCAAGCCAAAGGTTATCAAACACTGGGTAAATCACTGCGTGACATGCTGTGTGAAATCACCGGCTACGATGAGATCTCCATGCAGCCGAACTCAGGTGCGCAAGGGGAGTATGCGGGCTTAATCGCGATTCAGCGCTACCATGAAAGCCGTGGCGACAGTCATCGCAACGTGTGCTTGATCCCAAGCTCTGCCCACGGTACCAACCCTGCTTCCGCGGCAATGGTTTCGATGAAAGTGGTCGTAGTTGGCTGCGATGACGACGGCAACATCGACATTGACGATCTGAAAGCTAAAATCGACAAACACCGCGATGCGCTCTCGTGCATTATGATCACCTACCCATCGACACATGGTGTATACGAAGAGACCGTGCAGCAAGTGTGTGAGCTAGTACACGAGGCTGGAGGCCAAGTTTACTTGGATGGCGCCAACATGAATGCGCAAGTGGGGCTGACCACACCGGGCTATATTGGCTCAGACGTTTCGCACCTCAACCTGCACAAAACCTTCTGTATTCCCCACGGTGGTGGCGGACCGGGCATGGGGCCAATTGGGGTGAAATCGCACCTTGCGCCTTTCCTCCCTGGTCATGTGGAGCAAGGTGACGAATTTGCCGTGTCGGCCGCACCAATGGGCAGTGCCTCGATTCTTCCTATTTCATGGGCGTACATTGCTATGATGGGTGAACAAGGCCTAACGCGCGCGACCGAGTTAGCGATTCTCAGTGCCAACTATGTGATGGAGCGTTTGCGTCCCTACTACCCCGTGCTTTATCGCGGCAAAAACGGACGCATTGCACACGAATGTATTATCGACATTCGCCCACTCAAAGAGGCATCCGGCATCAGCGAAGAAGACATCGCCAAACGCTTGATGGATTATGGCTTCCACGCGCCGACCATGTCGTTCCCGGTCGCGGGTACTCTGATGGTTGAACCGACCGAAAGTGAAAGCCAAGAAGAGTTGGATCGCTTCTGTGATGCCATGATTGCCATTCGCGAGGAAATTGCCAAGGTGCAAGACGGTGAGTGGACGCTGGAAGACAACCCATTGGTCAACGCGCCTCACACCCAAGCGGATCTGATGGCAGACGAGTGGTCTCACGCCTATTCCCGTGAGTTGGCTTGCTTCCCATCTGCCCATAACAAGGCAAGCAAATACTGGCCATCGGTCAACCGTGTCGATAACGTCTACGGCGACCGTAACCTGATTTGCTCTTGCCCTAGCATTGAAAGCTATATGGATGAATGACTTATCCTGTCTGGGGCATTAGTTGTTTAGCGAGTTATCAAGTACAAAGGCCACGTCTAAAGGCGTGGCCTTTTCGTCATATTATAAGTGATATTTAACGTTGGCCATCAGCATTAATTCATCGCCAAACTTGACATTTTGCTGTACGCCACTATCTTCATATTCATATTCGCCTGTATGGTGAAGGTAATTTAACTCCGCACCTATACTCCACTGATCAAATTTATAATTCAGCCCTGTTTGAGCTCCTAATACCATATCACTCATTTCATGGTTGAAATCATCAAACTGCCAGTCACCAAAGAATTCTTCATAGCCTACCTTTCCTCCAATATTCCATGAAATATTGTTTGTTAAAGGGAGCAAATAATCATATCGAGTGTAGATAGTTGCGACTTCGGTGTCCGAGTAATCAAATTTTTCTCTATCTATACTTCTATAATCAATCCCAAGACTAAATTGATGAGTATTATTGTATGTAACGCCACCTCTTAGTCCTACGATAGGGCTATTGTCGATATCAAATTTATGCTTACTACCATCTAGCGTTATTTCTTGCTTCCCACTGATATTAGTTCCGGCATCAAACCCAACAAAGTATTGATAGTCTGTACTCTCTTCAGCATTGGCAATAAAAGCCGCTGATGTTAACGCACCAAAAAATAATATTTTAAATTTCTTACTCATCATGATTAGCTCCCGTATTATGTGTTAGGTNGGATAGAACACCCCTCCTGAATGAAAACTGAACAAAAAAAGATTGCAGCAGGGTTAGTGTTTCTAAATGAAGAAGCAGGGTGAAATGATAAGAAAAAACATTACGTTATATTTTTTAGGACTATGTTCAGGTTATGTTCAGGTTATGTTCAGAAAAGTAATGTACGCCAGTTGAGAGGTAGTTATTACTAGTCACTCCCAAGCAATAAAGTGAAATGTATGAAAGTGTACACTTTTCAGTTTAACCCGCGTTTATTCAAACTAAACTCAACAATCTCGAGGCTCAAATTTCCAAGCCTATTTGATGATTATTACAAAGCTTAGGATAAGTCAAACAGTCTCATTTTTTCAATAATTAGCTCATATGCGCGTTGAAAAACAGGGCCTTTAGCGCCTTTCTGGCTTGTTAACAATACACAAGGCCAAAGTACTTCTTGCGCAGAAAATCCGCTACCTGTTATCTTAATGATCTTGTCGTCAACAAACGGTGACGCTAAGTGATCGGGTAAGATAGTCCAAGCATCGGGTGTTCTGTTTAAACATTCAACCATCATATTCACTTCTGTAAAACTACAGTAAAAAGGACTTAAAATTGTCAAATCCTCTAATTCTGATGCTAAGAAACTCTCTAAAATAAACTGTGGCTTTACTTGAAGGTAAGACCTTGTATAGGAATAACTTTCACCTATCTTAGGCTTATTTACATATAGTGAACATGCAATCTGACCTAGCGTGAGTGCATCGAGCCCATCTTTTGGTTTCGCCCGATTAGATAGAATTTGTATACTCATATCAATAACTTGGTCACTCAAGTCATGAATGGCCTTAGTTTTATTCTGACATAATAAATTAATTTTAGACGATGGAAACTCTACAAGAAGTTGATGTCTGACCTCAACAATCACCTGCCGAGGAATCGTAGTATCATAGGAAATCGTCAGAGATCCTTCTATACCATGAAAAATACCATCAGCCAAAC
>NZ_MUFK01000048.1:0-19819 GCF_001996085.1 Salinivibrio sp. PR5 | reverse complement strand
CTATTAACAATTTTGTGACAATTAAACCATCCAATAATGGTTTTATAAATTTATCAGCAAGTTGTGTTTTTGCTCTACAGTCAAAAGGTCGCATGGAGTTTAGCGACCCTTATTCACTCAAGGAGGAACTATGCATTATAAACGCACGGCTCTGGCCGTTGTCCTTGCAACAAGCTGCACACTCGCGCAGGCTGAAGATAAAAAAGTCTGGATCTCGATCGGTGCAGATGCACAACAAACCGCTTTGGCTTCTGGTGCACAGCCTTTATTAGCACAGTCAGTCGCACACAATGGGCAAGCATGGATTGGCGAAGTCAGTGAATCTGAGTTAGCCGCCCTCTCCCACGAGATGCACGAAAACCATCACCGCTGCGGTGGTTATATCGTGCACTCATCAGCCCAAAGTGCCATGGCTGCGAGTAACATGCCTCTTTCGCGCGCTAGCTTTGTCGCGCCTGCAATCAGTCAGCAAGCGTTAGTGACACCTTGGATTAGCCAAATTGATAGTGCACTCATCGTTAATACCATTGATCGTCTCACCGATTTTCCCAACCGTTTCTACACCACTACATCAGGGGCACAGGCTTCCGATTGGATAAAGCAACGTTGGCAATCGCTCAGTGCAGGGTTAACCGGTGCGTCCGTCACTCAGATTTCACACAATGGGTATAATCAAGAATCGGTGATGTTAACCATCGAGGGCTCAGAATCGCCCGACGAATGGGTCGTCGTCGGCGGCCACCTAGACTCGACGATTGGCTCGCGCACCAATGAGCAAAGTATTGCGCCTGGCGCCGATGATGATGCCTCGGGGATTGCTGCCGTCACAGAAGTGATCCGCGTCTTGGCGCAAAACAACTTCCAGCCTAAGCGGAGTATCGCATTTGTTGCCTACGCAGCAGAAGAAGTTGGATTGCGTGGTTCGCAAGACGTTGCCAACCAATTTAAGCAAGCGGGCAAAGAGGTTCGTGGTGTCTTACAACTGGACATGACAAACTATCAAGGATCTGCTGAAGACATTGTCTTTATCACCGACTATACCGACAGTCAGCTCACTCAGTATCTCACGCAGTTGCTTGACGAATACTTGCCTACCTTAAATTACGGCTTCGATACTTGTGGCTATGCCTGTTCCGATCACGCCTCGTGGCACCAAGTCGGCTATCCAGCCGCCATGCCGTTTGAAGCCAAATTTAATGATTACAACCCTAACATCCATACGCCGCAAGACACCTTGGCAAACAGCGATAGCGAAGGGGCTCACGCCGCGAAGTTCACGAAACTCGGTTTGGCCTATACGGTGGAGCTCGCGAACGCCGACAGCTCGCCCAATCCGGGTAACGAGCTGAAACTCGGAGAGCCCATCAATGGACTCTCTGGCGCTCGTGGGAATGAAAAGTACTTCAACTACCAGTTAGAACAATCCGGTGCGCTAGTGATCCGAACCTATGGCGGTTTTGGTGATGTAGACTTGTACGTCAAAGCCAACGGCGATGTCAGTAAGGAGAACTGGGATTGTCGCCCTTATCGCAGCGGCAATGATGAGGTTTGCCGGTTCGACAATGCAACGTCCGGCGACTATGCGGTCATGCTGCGAGGGTATAGTGCTTATGACAACGTTAGCCTGATTGTCGAGTAACGACAGACCCACTGCCGATGAGCGGTAGTGGGTCTATTCTTTTCCTGACGACGACGTTATCCAGCGGAAAGTTAAATTAATGCGTGCGCCCACTGGTTTTTGTGTTTTGGGTAACGCATGTTGCCAATACGTTTGTGTTTGCCCAGCCATGACTAGTAACGCACCATGACTCAACAAAAACTCGCGTTTTTCTTTACTTTTGGTATGACGGAATAAAAACCGTCGACTCGCGCCCAGACTCACCGATGCAATCGTCGGCTGCTCTCCTAATTCGGCTTCATCATCTTTGTGCCATCCCATGTAATCGCTGCCATCCCGATAGAGATTGAGCAATACGGTATTGAAACGGGCATGCGTGGCAGCCTCAACACGCGCTTTCAAATCCAATAGCTCAGGCGTCCAAGGGCGAGGAGATAATGTGAGTCCACTGTAGGTGTAAGCATGATCACCGTACCAAGCTAATAAACGCGGCTGCATCACGGTACGACCAAACATCGAAATGGGTAATTGTTGCCAAGGTGTGTGCTGATGCAATGCCGCCATTAGGTTATCGGCATCAGCCATAGGCAACCAATCTGGCTGCCAATGAACAGTCGCTTGTGGCATAGCAACGGCTTGCTGAGCGTCGAACTCGGCATGGTTAAAAAAACTTTGCTGTTGCGGTGAACCCGTCATACTGACCGCTTGCTGGTTATCACTCGTAGCTGTCAGTATGCGGTTTGTTAGCGAATTGGATCAACCCGATGACCACTCATGCCGTTAATCCGGTACCAGCCCGCAATGCTAAACCGTTGTCGCTTCGCGGGTAGTACCTCATGAGGAAACTCTTCCGATAAGAAGGTCACAAGGCGACCGGCTTGGGGCCATAATGTTTTCAAGTGGCTCCCATCGGCATGGTAAATGACGATTTCGCCCCCGTCCTCTTCACACCAGTCATGGTTCAAATAGAGCACTGTAGTGACTTTTCGGTTAGAGCGGCCTTTAAAGGCATCCACATGTTTAGCATAAAAATCACCGGGATTATACTTGGCGAAATGCGCTTCATATTCAAAAAGACCAAGAAAGAGGTGACGATTAAGCGCAAGCTGCAGTTCAGACATCTTATCGAGTAACGCATCAATGGCTGGGGCATGGCCGCGCTCTAACCAATGGATCTTGTCGGTGCGGATTTGGGTATTGGTATGTTGCTTCTGCTCGCGCCCAATACTGGCTTGCGTCCACTGCTCAGGCAAACACGCGTGTAAATCAGCCACTTCTTGTGCTGTTAAAAATTGATCGCACACGCTTAATCCGTGTGTCGCTAAATCATCAATGATGCTCAGTGTGTTCAAGCACTTACTCCCCGCTATTTGAAGGGCTACATTACTGCCTTCTTGGCGGGGAGCAACACGAGATCTTTATCGTGACGACAAGTATTTTTAATCGTTAACGGTTTGTACGTTGTCGCTACCCACCAAGCAGATCGGCAAGCTTCGCTTTCCAAATCGCGAGAGCCAATGCAGGGCTACGCAGCATTTTCGGGGTCGGGATCCAACCATGCTTTAAACGTGCAAACACATCAAAGCGGCTGGCTTGTCCGTCCATCGCTTCGGCAATCACGCGTCCTGCTATGTTCGTCAGCCCAACTCCATGACCTGTGTATCCATGCGCGGTATAAATATCTTGGCCGAGGTGATCAATGTGTGGCATGTAACTGCGCGTCACGGCAAACAACCCGCCCCAGTGGTAGTCCATCTTCACATCGCCTAACTGAGGAAAAACCCTTGTCATTCGTTGGTGTAGACGTTGAGCGGAGTCTTTATACTCACGATTAAACGGGTGGTTCACGCCTCCAAATAAGAGGCGTCCGTCTGCGGTGGGACGGTAGTAATCAAGACAGTTGTTGAGATCAGACATAGCCATGCGATTAGTAATGGGCATGCGATCGCCTAGTGGCTCGGTCACCGCAATAAAGGAGGCAACTGGGAGGACTTTCGCTTGCGCCTTGCGGTCTAAGCCATCGAGATAAGCATTGCATGCCAGCAATATGCGGGGAGCATTCACGTCACCTTGAGGCGTACGAACGCAATGAGTCTGCCCCTTCTTTATCGACTGCGCCGGGCTGTGCTCAAAGATTTGCACGCCTAAATCCTGCGCGGCTTTCGCCAACCCGAGCGTGTAATTGAGGGTGTGAATATGCGCACTATTCGGGTCGTATAATCCCCCTAAATAGCGCTCCGTATTCGCCACTTCTGCCACCTTAGCCTGATCCCACCATTGCGCCATCGGATACTGATAGTCACCTTGCTTTAAGGCGTGCCAGCTTTGTAACTCGGTTTGTTGTGTCTTGTTTAACGCCAGTTCAATGTATCCCGGTTGGAAATCACAGGCTATTTGATGGCTATGAATCCTTTCACGCACAATATCAACCGCTTCAACGGAAAGATCCCAAAGTTGTTTACCCCATTGCGAGCCGTAGGTTTCATGCACCTCTCTAAGTCCGAGGCAATATCCCACTAAACATTGGCCGCCGTTACGTCCAGAGCCCCCCCACGCAATCGTCTTGGCATCCAATACAATCACATGATAGCCGCGTTGACGTAATTCAATCGCGGCGTTTAATCCCGTTAATCCTGCGCCAATGATACAAACATCGGCGTGGTGACTACCGGTTAAAGGTGGAAAAGATAAGGATTGATTTTGCGTAGCAACATAGTAATTAGTGTCGGGGCGGTACGTTTTGACCATGTTCTCAATGGTTACTCATTTAGGTGATTCAATAAATAAGGCACAAGCTCAGGATACTAGTGTGAGGCTTGTACACAAAGCGCGCAGATAGTCGCATTGTCGTGCGCGACTCGCAAGCCAAAAATGACAGGATACTGCCCAATAATTTGGGGGCGCACGCAAGGGTTATGCTACCGTTAGCGGAACGTTTCACGAAACGCGATTTTGGTTAAAAAAAAGTCATTGACACAAAGGCTGGGTGCAATATGATGCGCCCCGACGTGTACTCGGCCAGCAAGCCATTGAAGGACCATGATAATGAACAAAATCACTCACGGAATTACCGCGACCGCACTCGCACTTTCAGCTGTATTTGC
Source organism: Salinivibrio sp. PR5 (assembly GCF_001996085.1). Lineage (NCBI taxonomy): Bacteria > Pseudomonadati > Pseudomonadota > Gammaproteobacteria > Vibrionales > Vibrionaceae > Salinivibrio > Salinivibrio sp. PR5. The sequence continues at coordinate 15,097 of NZ_MUFK01000048.1, read as the reverse complement.
AACTGGGGTCAGCGCTGACGATAAAGTATTGAATCTCTACAACTGGGCGGAATATATGCCCATGGATGTGATCAATGCGTTTGAAGAAGAATACAAGGTGACGGTCAATTACTCGACCTTTGAGAGTAATGAAGCCATGTATGCCAAGTTGAAGCTACTGAATGGAAAAGGCTATGACCTCGCTTTCGCTTCAACCTATTTCATCAACCGCATGATCAAAGAAGACATGCTGGCCAAAATTGATAAATCAAAGATCAGCCACTTCGATGAGTTACGTCCCGGCCTACTGGGTCAACCGTTCGACAAAGCGAATGACTACTCCCTGCCCTATGTATTCGGCGTGACGGGTATCAGTTACAACAACCAATATGTCGACGGGGACAAAGTCACTAAGTGGGCCGACCTATGGCGTGATGACTTCAACGCACAAGTGATGCTTCTCAACGATGTGCGTGATGTCTTTGGCATGGCGTTAAAAGCGCAAGGACACAGTATTAACAGCAAAGACGAAGGCGAGATCAAGCAAGCGTACGAGTACCTTCGTCAATTGCGTGACAACGTTGTGGTCTATAACTCAGATGCGCCTCACGTTCCTTTTGTGACCGGTGAAGTGACTATTGGTCAGCAATGGAACGGCAACGCTTACATGGCGCAGCAAGAAATTGATGGCATCGAGTTTGTTTATCCGCAAGAAGGCGCGATTCTCTGGATGGATAACTACATTATCCCTAAAAATGCAGAGAACAAGACGCTGGCTCATCAATTCATCGATTTTATGTATCGTCCTGAGAACCAAGCCAAACTGGTCGAGGAATTTGGCTACCCGGCGCCCAATACCCGTGCGGCGGAGTACCTGGATGACGAGCTGAAAGAAAACACGACCATTTTCCCTACTGACGAAGCCGTCAACAGTGGCGAATTTACCGATGATGTGGGTGAAGCGGTGAAAATCTACCAAAAATACTGGCAGATGCTAAAAAGCTAATCATCGACTGAGGGTCTCATCTGTTTGGTATTCTCACCAAATGTCTAGGGAACCCCTTCAAGTCTCATTAATCAGGCCATATCACGGGTATGGCCTTTTTCGTGCGCGTATATTTGTCTATTCTTTGTGGTTAGGCCTAGAGCCAATCGCCGGTCTCAACTGCCAACTAACGAGCATTGTGTGTATTATTAGGCAACACGCTCGACGACCCTCACTCAGCAAGGATGTAATACATGATTGATTTTCGCTCCGATACCGTCACCAAACCCGACCAAGCCATGCGAGATGCGATGGCTAACGCTCCCGTCGGCGATGATGTTTACGGTGATGACCCGAGTGTTAATGCATTAGAACGCTGGGCCGCAGAGCGCCATGGCTTTGATGCCGCCCTATTCACCACATCAGGTACGCAAGCGAACCTATTAGCGCTAATGTCGCACTGTGAGCGCGGTGACGAATACCTGTGTGGTCAGCAAGCGCACAACTACAAATATGAAGCCGGTGGTGCAGCGGTATTAGGCTCTATTCAGCCTCAACCCATTGAAAATGCCCCAGACGGTACGTTGCCATTTGAGAAGCTTGCCGCAGCCATTAAACCTAATGACTTTCATTTTGCACGCACCAAATTGCTCAGTTTAGAAAACACCATCGGCGGCCGCGTTCTACCCCTTTCCTACTTGGCCGAAGCACGCATGTTTTGCAACAAGCATCAGCTAAGCCTTCACCTTGATGGCGCACGTGTTTACAACGCGGCGGTGGCACTGGATGTCGATATTACCGCGATAAGCTGCCATTTCGATTCTATGACTGTTTGCTTGTCAAAAGGATTAGGAGCACCGATCGGCTCCTTACTGTTGGGTTCGAAAGCCTTCATTGAAAAAGCTAGACGGCTACGAAAAATGCTGGGCGGTGGTATGCGTCAAGCCGGTATTCTCGCCGTTGCCGGACAAAAAGCACTCGAAGAAAATGTCGAACGTCTCGCTGAAGATCATGCTAACGCTCATTATTTAGCCAATGAAATCAATGAGATTGAAGGCTTTTCTACCCACAATTATGACGTTCAGACCAATATTGTGTATGTCGATATTGCCGACAACATCGATCGGGTTCGTCTCAATATGCGCCTGATGGATAACGGCTTTCGAGTGAGTTTAAATGGCACACCGGCCCGCTTTGTCACTCATAAAGACGTAAATCGTCAAGATATCGACGCATTGATAAACGCGATTAAAAAATCGCTCTAATCAGCCCTGCTTTTATGACGTATTCAAAAGGGCCTTTAATGGCCCTTTTTTGCTCATTTATTCGCCACCCAGTGCTAAACTGTGACCCTGTCGCAACTTTCTCCACCAGCATCACTAAAACAGTCACTTACACTCGCTACACTGAAAGCATCAATCGATAAAAGACCAAATAGGATCGATTATGGCGACTACCGTGGTGAACAGCGAACGTTTGTATCGCGAATCTAGCTTTAAACACAGTGACATCACCTCAACCAAGCACCTTGCGCCGTTGGATGAAATTGTTGGCCAAGACCGAGCACGACATGCCGTTGAGTTTGCCATGTCGATCAAGGAAAAGGGCTATAACATTTACGCCATTGGTCAGAACGGATTAGGCAAGCGCACCATGGTGATGCGCTATTTAAACCACCATTGGAAAAATGATACGTCTATCCATGATTGGTGCTACGTCGCTAATTTCCAAGAAGCCCGCGCGCCTGAATTCTTAAAGCTTCCCGCAGGGCGAGGAAATGAACTCAAAAAGCACGTTGAGCAGCTAATGGGAAAACTTGCCAATGCGCTGCCGCTCGCGTTCGACAACGAGATGTATTATCAGCGTGCTGAAACACTCAAAAATCAGCTCACCGAGCGCCAGCAAACCGTATTAAAAGCACTCAGTGATAGCGCAGAACAAAACAATGTTAGTTTGACGATCACCCCGCAGGGCGATTACCAGTTTGTTGCCCTTAACGGCGAGGAGCCTCACACTGAGGACACCTTCGATGCGCTCTCTCAAGAGGAGCAAATGGCATTCGGCAAGGTGATTGATAAACTCGAAACCGAACTGCGCAGCATTGTGCGTCAACTCGGCGAGTGGGAAGAAGACTATGCGGAAAAGCAACAAGCGCTGGATGAAGAAGTAGCGCGCGATGTGATTGCCGCCCAAATGAAGTCCGTCACCAAAGCGTTTGCAGATCTCCCTGAAGTGCTGGCATTTCTGGAGGCGATGCAAGCGGATATGCTAGAGCATTTGGATATCTTTCTCGAAGACAGCGAGGATCAAGCGGCGCTCGCTTATGCCGCACTCGATAAAAAACTACCGCGCCGCTACCAAGTTAATGTCTTGGTGAGCCAAGACGACAACCAAGCCCCTGTCGTGGTGGAAGACAGCCCCAGTTATCACAACCTCTTTGGTTATGTTGAAAATGCCACTTTTAAGGGCACAGTGTTCACCGACTTCTCGCTGATCCGTGCGGGCAGTTTTCACCGCGCTAATGGCGGCGTGCTGCTGATGGATGCCATCAAGGTACTCGAGAAACCCTACGTCTGGGACGGCATCAAGCGCGCCCTAAGCACAAGACAACTCAGCGTGAGCGCCCTTGAACGCGAAGTCACCCTTAGTGGCACTGTATCGCTCGACCCTGCCCCCATTCCACTTGATGTGAAAATCATCTTATTTGGTGATTACCAAACCTATCAGTTGCTACAACGCTATGATGCCGAGTTCAGCGAGCTATTTCGGGTGACCGCGGACTTCGAAGACGATATGCCACGCAACGATAGTACAGAGCAACAGTACGCGAAGTTTATCTCCAGCATTATCCACGACGGCGGTTTACTGCACTGTAGTCGCGGTGCGATTGCGCGTATTATTGAGCACAGTGCCCGACAGGCCGAAGATCAAAATCGCTTGTCGCTGCACTCCGCTGATATTGCTAACCTTTTGCGCGAATCCAACTACTGGGCCACGCAGGCCAACGCCAATAGCATTCGTGCTTTGCATGTCGAGAAAGCTCTAGCAAGCCGCAATATGCGGGTGAGCCGCGTGCGCGATAGCATGATGCAGAACTTTGAAAACGGCGTCACCTTGATCAATACCACCGGCTCTGCACTAGGCCAAATCAACGGCTTATCGGTATTGAGTACATCTGATTTTAGCTTCGGACTCCCCAACCGGATTACTGCCACTACCGCGTATGGTGAAGGCGAAGTGCTCGATATTGAGCGCAGCGTTAAACTCGGTGGACGGATTCACTCTAAAGGAGTGATGATCTTGTCCGCCTACCTCGCCACCCTACTCGGCAAAACAGAACAAATCCCGCTCAAAACGCATATCACTTTTGAGCAATCTTACGGGGGCGTCGATGGAGACAGTGCGTCAATGGCAGAGTTTTGTGCGATTCTCTCGGCGATTACGGGCGTGCCCTTGCGTCAAGATCTGGCGATTACAGGCTCCATGAACCAATTTGGCGAGGCGCAGCCGATTGGCGGCGTGAACGAAAAAATCGAGGGCTTCTTTGATGTATGCACCATTAAAGGTCCCACCGAGCAGCAAGGGGTGATCATTCCCGCCGCCAATATCCAAAACCTGATGCTGCGCAAGGATGTGGTCCATGCGGTTGAGAAAGGTGAGTTTCACATCTATGCGGTCTCCCATGTGGCCGAAGCGCTTTCGCTGCTTACCGGACAAAACGCAGGGTTTGGCCCAGATGCAATCACCACAGACAACCTCCTTGCAACCGCCAAAGCCAACTTAAATGATCAGCGGCGTAAAGCACAAAAAGAGTCATCATCGCATCACGCACGCTAATCTATCACTCGCTGGCAGTGGTTTGACTGCCAGCGAGTGAAATATTTTCTTACAAAGTTAGCGGCTAGTTTTTGCTTTTTCCCCTCACATATCTACTTTTTAACCACCATTTATTTCATCGTCTTACTTTCAAGACAAGCTGCTCACTAAAAATTGCTTGATCCTAAGCAAAAAACCACGTCAAATTTAAGCGTAACATCCAATGCAAACCATTCTTATTTGGATCTCGCGCTATGAAACTGTCGACTCTCGGTCGCGGCCAGGCCGCACGCATTACCAGTGTCCATCATGTGCCAGCTGTTATCCGCCATCGTCTTGCCGTTATGGGATTGATCCCGGGCACCGCCGTTGAGCTGGTCCGGCGTGCACCCCTGGGCGACCCATTGCAAATACGCCTCGACAACGAACAACTCATCGTCCGTCGTGAAATCGCCAAGCTGATCGATGTGGAGGCCATGTAATGAGTAAAACACGCATTCTTCTCGCCGGTAACCCCAACTGCGGAAAAACCACCTTGTTTAACGCATTAACCGGTTCTCGCCAAAAGGTTGGTAACTGGGCGGGCGTGACTGTGGATAAAAAAGTCGGTCAGCTTTCGCTCGATAATGCTGAGACCGAGATCACCGACTTGCCCGGCTTATACGCGCTAAACGCTGGCTTTGACGCGAGTTTAGATGAGCAAATCGCGACCTTTTCGATTGATAGCCGCGCCAGTGACGTCATCATTAACGTACTGGATGCTAACAGCCTAGAGCGTGGACTGTACTTGACGCTGCAGCTCCGTGAGCGTGGTGTGCCTATGGTGGTGCTGATCAACAAAATGGATCTGCTCGATAGGAATGGACAACAGCTTGATATTGCTAAACTGCAAGCGTGGTTAGGCTGTCCTGTCCTTACCGTCACCGCCTGCCAAGCAGACAGCGTCGCGACATTTCGCCACCAACTGTCCCATATTGTGAGCGACATCCCTCAGTGCGACGCCATGCAACTGAACTACGGTGAGCACATCGAAGCTTGGATACAAGCCCACCTTGGCGCCAGCTTTATTCGTACCGCGACCGGACAAGTGAACCAACGCGCGCACCTGTTAGAATGTCTCGAACGTGGTCGCCTGCCTGATGGCAGTGACGAGGCACAACAACATATCTTTGCGCAAGCCTGCCAATCGCTCGCCGAGCATGATACTGATATTCTGATTGCCGATGCACGGTACAGCTATATCCGCGATTTGGTGCATGACGCCCGTCGTGAGCATCGCCACTTAAGTCGCAATAATACTGAAAAGCTTGATAAGGTTATTCTTAACCCCTTCTTATCGCTGCCTATTTTGCTCGCCGTGCTATACGCCATGTTTGTGTTTGCGATTAACATCGGCGGCGCATTTATCGACTTTTTTGATATTGCCGCGGGCGCGATTCTCGTCGATGGCACCCATCAGCTACTGGATGGGGTGCTTCCGACCGCCATCGTCACCGTTATCGCAGATGGTCTCGGCGGCGGGATCCAAACTGTCGCGACCTTTATTCCCGTCATTGCGGGCTTATACCTGTTCCTCACTGTTCTCGAAAGCACTGGGTATATGGCACGCGCCGCATTCTTACTCGATGGTTTAATGCAAAAGATCGGCTTGCCGGGCAAAGCCTTCGTCCCTTTAATTTTGGGCTTTGGCTGCACGGTACCAGCGGTGATGGCAACCCGTACCCTAGAACAAATCAATGAGCGCAAAACCGCGGCTACCATGGCTACCTTTATGTCCTGTGGTGCACGGCTGCCGGTGTACGCCTTGTTTGCTGCCGCTTTCTTCCCACAACAAGGGCAAAACCTGGTTTTTGGCCTTTATTTGCTGGGCATTGTGGTGGCGATCATCACCGGCCTGATTTTGCGTCACACGCTTTATCCCGGGCACAGTGAAAGCCTGCTCATGACGCTACCAGACTATGAATTGCCACGATTACGCCATGTAATGAGCAATACTTGGCAGAAGCTGCGCCGTTTTGTTTTGGGTGCCGGTAAAACCATTGTACTGGTGGTAACCATTTTAACCTTCTTCAACTCGCTCGGCACAGATGGTACATTCGGACACGAAGACAGCGACACGTCCGTGCTGTCTAAAGCCGCGCAAGTCGTGACACCTGCCCTCGCCCCGATAGGTATCGAAGAAGATAACTGGCCGGCCACCGTAGGTCTTGTCACCGGTTTGTTTGCCAAAGAAGCCGTCGTGGGTACGCTCAATAATCTTTATGCGCCTTCAGATATCGAGGAAACCCCCACCACGATCGGTGAGGCCTTGCTAGAAGCGGTACAAAGCATTCCTGCCAACTTGTTTGATATTGATTTCAGTGATCCATTGGCGGTAAGCGTAGGCGATATCGATAATCCCGAACTTGCCGCAGAGGAGCAAGAAGTCAGTCTCGCCACATTCGACAACCTGCATCATCACTTTAGTTCCACCGCTAGCGTGTTGGCCTACTTGATGTTTATTTTGCTCTATACCCCCTGTGTAGCAGCGATGGGCGCTTATACTCGCGAGTTTGGTCGCCGTTTCGCTATGTTCATTGCCAGTTGGTCAATGTTACTGGCCGTCAGCGGTGCGACCCTGTGTTTCCAACTCAGTCAGATCAGTGTTTCACCGGTTTCAGCTTCACTCTACATTGGCGGTATTTTGGCGCTACTCATCGCGGTAGTTGCCGCAATGCGCTACATCGGTAAGCATCCTCATTGGTTTAAGGAGACCTATTATGATCCTGCAAAAGCTCAAAGCCAGTGTCACTCAGGCGGGTGTCATTAGTGCCGAGGCGCTTGCCAAAGAGTATGGTCTGACCCCGGACGGCGTGGACGCCATGATGGAAACGTGGATAAAACGGGGGACCATCGTTCGTCAGTGCCCCTGTCAGGATCCTGCCGATATTCATTATCGCTTGGCACATCACAATGAGATCCATTGCCTCAGCATGGTCTAACCCCTTCCCTTTCAAGCAGCGTTTCGACGCTGCTTTTTTACTTCTACATCCCGCATAACACCCATTATCTATCCACTATACTCAAAGCCTATGGCATAACAGCCATCGCAACAGGCAACATAACTGATCATGGCGAATGTCGTATCCCTAAGACCATGGTGACAGATAAGCAAGGAAGACAGGTATGACACGTTATGAGACGCAAGCCTCAGAGGCGCAATATCAACCTGGATCGAATGAGCAAGTCTTGCGTAACTTGCTCGGTATCACGCAATTGCACGACATAGAAGATATTGAGGCAGTGCTTTTGTCTAAACTCTACGAAAGGATTTTTACCGGTGGACACTTTCCTCGCGCACTGCGCTTTAACACTATGGCCAGTTGGCACCGGCAATGGCTCGGGAATGTCTATTTGTGGGCTGGGCAGGTGCGAAATGTCGAACTGAGTAAGGCGGGATTTCGCTTCACCTCACCGAAACAAATTGGTCCTTGTCTCACTCAGTTTGAACGAGATTACTTAACGGATTATCCCAATTTACCAACGATGACACGCACAGAGCTCATTCACTTTTTAGCGCAAAGCCATGTTGAATTCATTCTTATCCATCCATTCCGAGAGGGAAATGGACGCATTTCTCGCTTGTTGATTGATGTGATGTGTCAAAAGGCAGGGATAGGGTTGCTAGATTATCGACTATGGGAGGAAAACAAAGACTTTTATATTGCCGCTATTCAGGCGGGCGTCGGCCATGATTACCAGCATATGGAACGCTTAGTAAAAGATGTATTACCACCCAGCTCACTAATGGGTTAACAAGGTTATCGCCAATTGCCGGTAATATTGGCTTCTCGCCGTCCTTACTGCAGTGAGTGGCTAATCAGCCAATGCGAGCGCTTGGTATTTTTGCCGATTTTCTTTTAATTTCGCTTCTACTTCTTCCGTGGTTGCTTGCGTTTCGATTGCCGTCGAGCTTGCCACCGCGCGATCAATCATTTTTTGTGTGACTTGTTTTGCTTTTTTTTGCATCTCTGGCCTGTGCATACTGCCCTCATTCGTTATGGTTAAATTTTAGGCAAAAAAGCATCTAAATTCAATGGTGATATGTTTATCACTTAGACAATATTGTGACTGGGATACGGCTTTTAACACAGTGCGCAAAATCGCTGTCTGTTAAACGCAAAAACGGCGACCAATCTGGTCGCCGTTTTCTTTTTTAATGGTGCCCCGGGCCGGACTTGAACCGGCACAGCGCGAACGCCGAGGGATTTTAAATCCCTTGTGTCTACCAATTCCACCACCGGGGCACACAATTCTTTCAGCCGCTTACGCCACTGTTTTAATTTGGAGCGACATACGAGGTTCGAACTCGTGACCTCAACCTTGGCAAGGTTGCGCTCTACCAGCTGAGCTAATGTCGCTTTTTAACAAGCGTTTTATAACGCTTTAGAAAACTGGTTGCGGTATCCGGATTTATCGCACAATGCAATTGCGACGACCGTAGGTCGTGTTGAATGAGCTTCAACCAAATAAACTTTTTCTGCAACATAAAGTTGGTTGCGGGAGCCGGATTTGAACCGACGACCTTCGGGTTATGAGCCCGACGAGCTACCAAACTGCTCCATCCCGCGTCCGTATTGTTTCAGCCAAGTGCATGGAGGCGCGTCCCGGAGTCGAACCGAGGTCCACGGATTTGCAATCCGCTGCATAGCCACTCTGCCAACGCGCCTTTACGTTTCACCTCTCGGCTAAGTGGTTTGAATTCTACATAACTTTTTTCGCCTGTCACGTATAAATTGCACTTTAGTGGTTTAACCGTCGATTATTTATCCAAGCGTCACATTTTTCGCACAATCTGAGTATATTCGCGCCACCCGCCTCACTTTGCTAGACCCTAAACATAAAAAAGCCGACCTATTCGGCCGGCTGTCTGCGCGCAAAATGGGTATTAAACAGCTGCAAGTAAACGATCGCGCTCTTCTTTTTCAATCAGCTTCCAGTGACAACCTTGTTGCGCACCAGCAAATTTCCACAACAGGGAGACATCCACATCTTTGCCATGAGTCATCTGCACACGGCGAAACAGCTCCTCGGGAGTAAGCTGATTAAATGTACGCACATCTTCAACGCCAGATTTCTTCAGCATACGCTCAATGGTCAGTCGTAGATTAGGCAGATCGCGTAGTCGACGGCTCTCTAGGCTCTCTTTGCGTTTTTTATCTGCCACCGCAATATCGATCGATGTTTTGACAAGCTGACCTAATTCGGGATCGTCTTGAATGTATAAGCTGGTTATTTCGTAATAATTAACAACCGCGGTTGAGCTTTTCTTGACATGGACAAATTTACGACACGTTTTGTCGAGTAGTCTTTCTGATAATGCGCCACCGCCTCGCAAATACAGTCGCTTATCCGTCAGCAACATAAACATCGCGCCGTCGTAGAAAAACCCTGTTCCGCCAAACATTGAGCGTTGTTCCATTTCACCGAAGTTGCTCAAGTACTTAACAATATGGGCTTTAAATACCACACTCATCGGTAACTCCTATTTCTCTCCTGAGCGAAAAAAGTGATGACCAAAAAAGCGGCCACCAAGCCTAATAATTCGACACGCGAAATAGTGCATGATGTTGATATGAAATTCTATGCATTAGATCACTGTACAGAAATTTAACCCTTAAAAAGACATATGGTTAATGAGGGCATTTAAAAAAGCATTCGTATTTCGTTTTAAACTGAAAGGAAGAGTGATGAAGACTTAACCAACTTAGCCAAGTGCGCTAGATTTAAGGAAAAGACATTTTATACTCGAGGATACGATGTTACCTAAGCCAGTTTTAATTAAAACCAGTCACTTACTCCCCGGAGGCTTACACACTTACATTGTGCCAGAACCCCTTTACCTGAGCGTGTTGGCGCAGGCTGGGACTCCGCCTGAGCTTCTGATTGCTATGCAAGAAGAAGGGAGCGAACTTGAGATACCTAGTGCGATTTCTCCTATCGTTACCCTTTGCCACATCGCGGACTTTGATCGCCACGATACCCACCATATGGCGCTAACGCTGCAAGGGGTCGAATGTGTAAAAGTCGAATCTATGACACTGGGTGACAATGACGTAAAGTTAGGCACATATTCGCCATTACCCCAATGGCGACAACAAAATACTCCGCAAGAGTATGAATATTTAAGCAACAAACTAGCGCAATACTATCGCTCAAACCCCACGTTACATCACCACTTTAATCTTGCACAATATGACGAACTTGGGTGGGTGTGTTTGCGTTGGCTGGAGCTGCTGCCTATTGAAGTCAAACAAAAACAGCTATTGCTGTCACAACCTAGCCCAAATCAGGTCGCGGAGTTTATCGATAAATTGCTACGTTACCCGCTCGAAAACGACGAGTGACGCTAACGCCTACTCCAAGTTGTTCAAAGTATCAACAAAGGAACGAAAAAAGCGAGTAATCCACAAGTTCGCGGTTCTCTTTCCTGTGCGTCCGCATTACCATACAAGACGGTAAAAAATAGAATCAGGACTTATGGACCATCTGTCATTCTTTTGGGTCTCCCCCGATCGCGATAAATACTTACGCGGCATAGAATCTGAGTTTTACAAACGCGCCATTGAAACCATCCGTGTCAATCGCCTTGCCCTCCCTCCTTTACCGGATGTCGTTCTGTCAATCCAGCGCGCCAGCAAACAGCCTCATACCACGATGCGCGATATTGCCAACTTATTGATCGATGATCCTAGCCTCTGTGGTGCGGTACTCAAGGCAGCAAACTCCGCTTTATTTGCACCACGGGCCACCGGCAAATGCAACGACATCCAAACTGCAGTCTCCCGATTAGGGGTCGATCGTGTGTTAGGGATAGTGACCGCCGCAGCGATTTATCAATTAAAAAGCCAAGCCAAATTTGGCCCACAGTGCAATCACATTTTGAAGCGAAGCGCGCAAAAATCCCGTGAGTTTGCTGCCGCTATGGCGTTGATGACCCAGAAAATTCATAACTATTGCGATGAGCCCTTGTCGGTTGAGCCAGAAAAAGCCTTAATCATTGGTCTACTCGCAGATATTGGTTTGTACAGCATCATCGGCGAATTTCAGCGCTTTCTCGATGAAGGCCACTACCTTAAGTTTGATATCGCCGAACAAGTCTTCTTTAACTTATCGGGCGATTGCAGTCGACTCATCCTTCAAAACTGGCACTTTGAGCGTGATTACATTGAAGTGGCGATTAATACCAAGCTATACACACACGCTCGCCCAGACATTACCTATTTAGATATTGCACGCATGGCGAATCACTTACTCATGTTCCGTAACCATGATGACGCCATTGATGATCATGACGTTGAACTCACCGCGCCCGGGGCTGAAGCTCTTTATGAACTCTCTAACTTGAACGAGTTGGACTTTACCCGTGAGCTTGACGCTGTCATCGAAGCGAGCAGTATCTAACGCCAATGCGCCTGTCACGCTGTGGTGTGATTCCATATCACAGCTGTCTGATTTTATTGACCAGACTATTAACCGATTGATAACCTCGATGAACTCTTTCTTTATTGTGAGCAAAATCGATGTTCTCAGGGATGTTACTGATCTTTTTACCCCTTATCGTGGGCTACCTCATACCTCTTAAGCGGCCTCAGCATGTTCATTGGGTTAATACGCTAACCGTCCGACTGGTGATCGTGATTTTATTGCTGATGGGCCTGAGCTTAGCTTCTCTCGACAACCTAGGGAGTAACATTTCCACTATTGGTGTCTACGCAGCAACCTTCTTTGTCTGTATTGGGGGGGCCAACCTCCTCGCGTTACCCGTTTTAGATAAAATCTGGCCGACGGACACGCAGGGCCATCAACACAAACTAAAGCTAAGCACCATGATGTCTGAATCCGGCAAACTGATAGCCGCCGTCTTTGTGGGGCTCGCCGCTGGCCTGATCGTAGAAATGAACTTATCTTGGGTCGATACCGCCAGCGAAATCATTCTGCTACTTCTGCTGTTCTTGATTGGTATTCAGTTACGCAATAGTGGCATGACACTTAAACAAATTGTACTGAATAAAAAAGGTGTGGTGATCGCCGCGCTCATCGTCATCACCTCACTGCCGGGTGGTTTATTGGCCGCATGGTTACTCGATTTGCCTTATCATCACGGCCTTGCGATGGCATCCGGGTTCGGCTGGTATTCCTTGGCAGGGATCTTAATGGGAGATGGGCTGGGCCCCGTCTATGGTGGCGCCTCGTTTATTGTCGAACTTGCCCGCGAGCTGGTGGCCATTATGTTGATTCCCATGATTATTAGCCGTTATCCACTCACGGCGATTGGCTATGGTGGCGCAACCGCGATGGACTTTACCTTACCCATTATTCAAAGCACCGGCGGGATTCGCTGTGTGCCGATCGCGATCGTCAGCGGCTTTATTTTAAGTCTGCTGGTTCCGGTACTAATGCTATTCTTTCTCTCGCTCGGCGCATAACGCTCCTTCTCCTTTTCTCGTCGGGACAAATACACATAAAAAAAGGAGAGCCAATGGCTCTCCTTTCGCTTGGACGATGTCACTGGTTAGTGACTGCGCATCCAATCATCCATTTCCGTACGCAGGTTGTCTGATTTCGTACCGAAGATAGCTTGTACGCCACCAGATACAACTACAACACCCGCTGCACCAAGTTGCTTAAGCTTGTCTTGGTTAACAATTTCAGTGTCTGCCACAGAAACACGTAGGCGTGTAATACATGCGTCAAGACCTGTGATGTTGTCTTTACCACCGAAGGCTGCAACCAAGTCACCCGCTAGCTCAGAGCCAGTCGCTGTTGAGGTTTCAGTGGTTTCGTCTTCACGACCTGGGGTTTTCAGGTCAAGAGCACGGATCACTACGCGGAATACGATGTAGTAAAGAACACCATAACCCAGGCCAAGCAGTACCAGTGTGGTCACGTTCTCAGCACGTGGCATTTGTACGATAAAGTCGATGAAACCGTTAGAGAAAGTATGGCCGTGTACCACGCCCAGTGCGTTGGTCAACACATAAGCCAAGCCCGCCATCACCGCGTGAATACCGTACAGTACAGGTGCGATGAACAAGAACGAGAATTCGATAGGTTCAGTAATACCAGTAAGGAATGAAGTCAGTGCTGCTGACGCCATGATACCCATGATTTTGGCACGGTTTTCTGGTTTTGCAGAATGTGCAATCGCAAACGCAGCGGCTGGTAGGCCGAACATTTTGAACAAGTAACCACCAGCTAACTGACCGAAGCCGTTACCTGCTTCACGAGTCGCGTCGTTAGCGGTCAAGAAGCAAGTCATGATGCCATTCACTTGCTCGCCTGCATTGTTCACACAGCTACCTGCTTCGTAGAAGAAAGGTACGTTCCAGATGTGATGCAGGCCGAATGGGATCAAGGCACGCTCGACAATACCGTAGATACCAAATGCGGTCACAGGGTTTTGCTCTGCAGCCCAGTGAGAGAAGGTAGCGATCGCACCACCGATTGGTGGCCAGATAACAGAAAGGATGACACCCAGCGCGATAGAGAGGAAACCGGTGATAATTGGCACCGAACGTTTGCCCGCAAAGAAACCAAGGTAGTCAGGCAGCTGAATGGTGTAGAAGCGGTTAAACGTCCACGCAGCCACAGCACCGGCAAGAATACCGCCGAGTACACCCGTCTTGATTTCTTCAGCGCCCATCACAGGAGCCATCACGTTAAGTGTTGCCACCATGATGCCGTAACCGACGATCGCAGACAGACCGGAAACACCGTCGTTGTTAGTAAAGCCCAGCGCGACACCCACGGCGAACAGCAGTGCCATTTGGCCGAACACAGACCCACCAGCTTGTTCCATCAGATGAGAAACAATATCTGGCATCCAGCTAAAGTTGGCCGCACCAACACCTAGCAATATACCTGCTACCGGTAGCACGGATACTGGTAGCATCAGCGCCTTACCGACTTTTTGCAGGTTAGCGAAGAGGTTTTTTGACATAGTCTTGCTCCTGACAAGGAAGTTAACAATGCATGCTCTCGTGGCTAACCATTCGGCTCCCCCGCTACAGGTGGCCCGAAAACGTCGGACGCCTGAGAGTCATTGCGATTTGTGATTATTGAACTCACCCAAACTATAAGGTGCGAATCATCACCCTGCCTACGTACGATGATTTTACTGATTAAAAAGTAAATATAGATCACAATTAAACTTGCTGACAAAATCAGCAATAATATTCATAAACAACTGATTTAAAAATATTTTTTATTTCAAAAAGCAAGAATTGAAAAAGTACAACAAGTGCGATGAGAAAAAAGTGGAAAGTTATTTTAGGT
>NZ_MUFK01000047.1:0-21105 GCF_001996085.1 Salinivibrio sp. PR5 | reverse complement strand
CAACACATTGTGCGTCTAACATTAGAAATAGCTTAATTAGATTTGTTTTAACTATAAAGCAACGTTAGCGTTTCAAGCGTGTAACAAGCGAGCGGTTATTGAGAAAGTGTGTGTGGCTTTCCCCGCGTCAGCAGTGGTGACAACTGCGCGCAGGGTGAGAAAGAAAAACGAACGATACCTCGTATCGGCACCGAGAAACGGTGTGAAGGAGTGACCATGATTACCGATATCGTCGATTTATCGCGGCTGCAGTTTGCGCTGACCGCGATGTATCACTTCCTGTTTGTTCCCTTAACACTCGGCATGGCATTTTTGCTGGCCATCATGGAATCCCTGTACGTGATGACCGACAAGCAAATCTACAAAGACATGACCAAGTTTTGGGGCAAATTGTTTGGTATTAACTTTGCGCTCGGTGTGGCAACAGGCCTCACCATGGAGTTTCAATTTGGTACCAACTGGGCGTACTACTCCCACTATGTAGGAGATATTTTTGGGGCCCCACTTGCCATTGAAGGACTGATGGCCTTCTTCCTTGAATCCACTTTTGTGGGCCTATTTTTCTTTGGTTGGGACCGACTCAGTAAGCGTCAGCACCTGATGGTGACTTGGCTGGTGGCCTTAGGCTCAAACTTTTCTGCGCTTTGGATCTTGGTGGCTAACGGTTGGATGCAAAACCCAGTCGGCGCTGAGTTCAATTTTGAAACCATGCGTATGGAAATGGTTAGCTTTGCCGAGGTGGTCTTTAACCCTGTCGCTCAAGTGAAGTTTGTCCACACAGTCGCGGCTGGCTACACCACCGGCGCGATGTTCGTATTGGGCATCAGTGCTTACTATCTGCTAAAAGGGCGTGACTTGGCGTTTGCTCGCCGCTCGTTTGCGATTGCCGCGTCGTTTGGTATGGCGGCTATCTTGTCAGTGATTGTGCTGGGTGATGAATCTGGCTACGAGCTTGGCGATGTACAAAAAGTGAAGTTGGCCGCCATTGAAGCGGAGTGGCATACCGAAGAAGCGCCGGCGGCGTTCACAGTACTCGGCCTGCCGAATCAAGAAACCATGCATACTGACTATGCGATTAAAATTCCTTATGTGATGGGCATTATCGCCACCCGCTCGCTAGATAAAGAAGTGACAGGTCTGCGCGATTTGGTGACTGAACACGAGCTGCGTATTCGTAATGGTATGGAAGCTTACGCATTGCTTGAAAAGCTGCGTGGTGGTGAGAAAACACCAGAGAACATCGCAGCCTTCAATGAAGTGAAAGGCGATCTTGGCTATGGGCTACTGCTAAAACCCTATACCGATAAAGTCGTAGATGCGACGGAAACCCAGATCCAGCAAGCCGCGCAAGACTCGATTCCACATGTTGCGCCTTTATTCTGGAGCTTCCGCATTATGGTGGCCTGTGGCTTTGCGATGTTGTTTATCTTCGGCATGAGCTTCTGGCAAACCACTCGTCAGCGTATTGGTGAGAAACCATGGCTACTAAAACTGGCGATGATCGGTATCCCACTTCCTTGGATTGCCTGCGAAGCTGGCTGGTTTGTTGCCGAATATGGCCGTCAGCCTTGGGCGGTGGGTGAGATCTTACCTGTGCACATGGCAGCTTCAAACCTGGCTGCAGGCGATATCATTTTCTCGATGATCGCTATCTGTACCTTATACAGCTTGTTCCTGGTGGCAGAGCTTTATCTGATGTTCAAATTTGCGCGCCTAGGGCCAAGTAGCCTAAAAACAGGACGCTATCACTTTGAGCAGCAAGGCAACCGAGAAGCGGACTTTAGCCGTCAGATTGAAGCATAAGGAGAGACAGCATGTTTGATTATGAAATTTTACGGCTGATCTGGTGGGTCCTCATCGGGGTGCTACTGATTGGTTTCGCCGTAACGGACGGCTTTGATATGGGCGTCGGCGCGCTACTCACGGTGATCGGTAAAACCGACAGTGAACGTCGTGTGATGATTAACTCGGTGGCGCCGCACTGGGACGGAAACCAAGTGTGGTTGATTACCGCAGGGGGCGCGCTGTTTGCCGCTTGGCCTTTGGTCTATGCAACTTCGTTTTCGGGCTTTTATGTCGCGATGATCATCACTTTGGCGGCCTTGTTCTTCCGTCCAGTTGGGTTTGACTATCGTTCCAAGATTGAAGACACCCGCTGGCGGACGCTGTGGGATTGGGGCCTATTTGCGGGTGGGTTTGTGCCACCGATTATCTTCGGGGTGGCATTTGGTAACCTGCTGCAAGGCGTGCCTTTCCAGCTCAGCGATCTGTTGATCCCAACGTACACGGGCAGCTTCTTTGCACTGCTTAACCCGTTTGCCTTGGTGTGTGGCCTAGTGAGCTTAGGCATGATTGTGTTGCAAGGGGCGACGTGGCTGCAAATGAAAACCACAGAGGCGCTGCATGAGCGTGCACGTGTTGTCGCGCAAATCAGTGCATTGGCAACCACGGTTTTGTTTGTACTTGCTGGTTTTTGGATCCAACACATCGATGGCTACGTGATTGTGGGCGAGATTGCCAAACAAGCCCAATCCAACCCATTGGTTAAAGAGGTTGCGGTACAAAGTGGTGCGTGGATGCAAAACTATCAAGCTATGCCAATCTTGTGGCTTGCGCCGTTAGCCGGTGCGCTGATGCCGCTGTTGGCACTGATCGCATCGCGCGTTGAACGCGGTGGTTGGGCGTTCCTATTTTCAAGCCTGACCATTGCCGGGGTGATCCTAACGGCAGGCATTGCAATGTTCCCCTTCGTGATGCCATCAAGCACCTTCCCAGGCCATAGCTTGACCCTGTGGGATGCCACCTCAAGCGAACTGACCCTGTCTATTATGACGGTGGTGGCGTGTATCTTTGTTCCTTTGATTTTGTGTTACACCCTTTGGTGTTACATCAAGATGTTTGGTCGCTTAGATGCCAAGTTTATTGAAGATAACAAACACTCACTGTACTGATTAAGGAGCCTGCATATGTGGTATTTCACTTGGATTCTCGGCGTCCTGCTGGCTTGCGCGTTCGGTATTATCAATGCCCTTTGGCTTGAGCATACCGAGGCGATGGATAAAGACAATGAGTGATCACACTCACGCACCCAAGGGACGGGCTTTTCCCGGCCCTTGGCGCCTGCTCTCACTTGCCTCAGCCTTGTTTTGGGGCGGTCAAGTGATGTGGCACCCTCAAGCGCTTGCTGCGCAGATGGGGGGGTTTAATGTGCTCATCGGGTTGGGGTTGCTGTATGCAACCTGCATTGGCGTGATCCATGCGGTGGGCTTTAGCGCCCAAGGGCGCTGGAGCCAATGGCTAACGTGGCCGCCTTTGGGGTGGCTGGTGAGCGTAATGCTGCTTTGGGTATGGCTGATGCGTTAAGTGGCGCTACACATACGCTCAGGTAAACGTGGCATCGGCGTCAAGGTGCGTAAAGTGACATCCAAATGACAAAAGCACCCAAGTGGTGCTTTTTTCTGCATTTAAGCGCCGAAAAAGCGCGAAACTTTGGGGCATATCACTTCTCTTGGTAAGAATTGTTTAGAATCCGAGACTCGTATCGTGCGAGCATTTCTATGCGTAAACAACTTAGGTATAGTATTTGCCTATCTCTAAGCGACAATGGGTAAAGAAATGACAGGATCTGTGCCGTTTCGCTGGCCGATTCGCATTTATTACGAAGACACCGACGCGGGTGGGGTCGTTTACCACGCCAACTACCTCAAGTATTTTGAGCGCGCGCGCACTGAACTGCTGCGCGAAGTGGGTGTCAATCAACACACACTCTTTGACGACAATATCGCTTTTGTTGTTCGCCATATGGATATCGACTTTCAACGTGGGGCGCGATTAGACGATGCCCTTGAGGTTGTCACCACAGTGTCAGGCATCGGGCGAGCGACCTTGACGTTTTGTCAAACTTTGGTGAATTCTGAGCAACAAACATTGTGTGCGGCGACGGTTAAGATAGCCTGTGTCGACCCAACAGTGATGAAACCCAAATCGATTCCAACACAGATAAAATCGGAGATATTACGTGACCGCTGAACTTTCCATTCTCGACCTGTTTTTGCAAGCAAGCCTGCTTGTTAAGGGAGTGATGTTGATATTGCTGGGTATGTCAGTGGTGTCGTGGGCGATGATTATCAAACGCTCTAAAGTCATGCAGCAGGCTTTTGGTAAAGCAGAACGCTTTGAAGACCGATTTTGGTCGGGAATTGACCTTTCTCAGCTTTTCCAAGAAGTGCAAGCACGAAAAGACGCCCTGACGGGGAGTGAGAAAATCTTTTATTCAGGCTTTAAAGAATTTGCCCGTTTGCACCGCAGCAATGGCAAAGTTCCGGAGGCGGTTATGGAAGGCACAGCACGTGCCATGCGCGTCTCGCTTTCTAAAGAAGTCGAAGAGCTCGAAACGCACTTGCCTTTCCTTGCGACCGTGGGCTCGATCAGCCCTTACATCGGCCTGTTCGGGACTGTGTGGGGCATCATGCACGCATTTATTGCGTTGGGCGCGGTTAAACAAGCCACACTTGCTATGGTTGCCCCAGGTATTGCTGAAGCCTTGGTTGCAACCGCCATGGGTCTGTTTGCCGCGATCCCTGCGGTGATGGCCTATAACCGACTGACTGCGAAAGTCTCCAAGCTTGAACACAACTACATGAACTTTATGGAAGAGTTTTCAAGCATCTTGCACCGTCAAGCGTTTGCGGCAACCCAGGAGTAATCCATGGCGTACCAACCGAAACGACGCAAAATGACGGCAGAAATCAATGTGGTGCCATACATTGATGTGATGCTGGTGCTGTTGATTATCTTCATGGTGACGGCCCCCTTTGTAACGCAAGGGGTGGATGTTGAGCTGCCCAAAACGGCGGAAGCGAAAACCGCCGCAGAGCTGGCTAAAGAAGAGGACAGTGGCGCGTTTATCATTGTTGAAGTGGATAAGGACGGCCAACTCGGCTTGAGTGTGAATAATGGCGACATGGTTCGCGGCTTAAGTTTGCAAGACACCTTGGTACGCGTAAAAGCCGAGCTGCAGCTTAATCCTAATTCTCCGGTCTTAGTGGGAGGTGATGGCCGCGTGCCTTACTCGGAAATTATCTTAACGCTCGATGCGCTCAATCAGGCCGGTGTGTCATCGGTAGGTCTGATGACTGAACCTTATGAGTCATAGGGAAAAGCAATGAGCGAAACAAAGAAAGCCACCCCTAAAAAAGACTCGTTAGCGCCTGCGCTGGCGATATCTGCCGCGCTCCACCTTGTGCTCGTGATTGTTCTTCTCGTTGGCGCGGACTTTGGAAAAACAGCTACGCCAACCCCGAAAGCGGGGAGTACGATTGATGCGACTGTGATTGACCCCGCGGTAGTCAATGCTCAAGCACAGAAGATCCGCCAACAGCGTGCCCA
The DNA here is from genome assembly GCF_001996085.1 of Salinivibrio sp. PR5. Lineage (NCBI taxonomy): Bacteria > Pseudomonadati > Pseudomonadota > Gammaproteobacteria > Vibrionales > Vibrionaceae > Salinivibrio > Salinivibrio sp. PR5. Next base: position 15,717 of record NZ_MUFK01000047.1, on the reverse strand, counting down.
AGCCAAGCAAGAAGAAGCGGAACGACTTAAGCGACTAGAGCAGCAAGCGCAGCGTCTTGAACAACAGCGTGAACAAGAAGAGCAGCGCTTACGCGAGGTGAAACGGCAAAAGCTTGAGGCTGAGCGCCAAGCACGTGAAGAGAAAAAACGTCTTGCCGAGCAAAAAGCCCAAGCAGAGGAGCAAGCGCGCATCGCGCGTGAAAAAGCCCAACAAGCAGAGCGCGAACGTCAACGTAAGCTGGAAGAAAAACGTCAGGCTGAATTAGCCGCGAAGCAGGCAGAAAAAGCACGTCAGCAAAAACTGGCGGAACAACGCAAGGCTGAAGAGGCAGCGAAAAAAGCAGAGGCAGAGCGCCAACGCAAGCTAGCAGAGCGTAAAAAAGCGGAAGAGGAAGCCCGCAAAGCGGAGCAAGCGCGCCAAGAAGCAGAGCGAAAAGCCGAAGAGGCAAAACGCCGACAGCAAGAGCAAGAGGCGGCCTTGAACGATTTGTTCTCTGGCCTTGAATCTGAGGCCAGTCAGCGGCAAAGCGCACGCGGACAATTTATCCAAGATGAAGTGGCGCGTTATGGCGCCATTTTTACCCAAATGATCCAGCAACGCCTGCTTGTTGACGACGGATTTACGGGACAAGAGTGTGTGGTAAATATGCGTCTTTCGCCAACCGGTCTGCTTTTGGACGTAAAAGAAAAAGCGGGCAATACACGCTTATGTCGCGCAACTAAAACCGCGGTGGTATCTGTATCTCAGTTTCCCATGCCAGATGATGGCGACATTATTGCCAAACTGCGTGAGATTGAGTTAACGGTTAGACCTAACTAATTGACAGGAAAAAGACATGATGGAAGTGAGCCTAGCTGGTGGCACAAACACGATGACAAATAGATCTAGTCAAGCCATATGGCAGCGCGCCCGAACGCGCGGTATGGCGTTGATGGTCATGCTATTTGCCTGCCTGCTTTTAGCCACGCAACCTGCACACGCAGCACTCAAGTTAGTGATCACTGAAGGGGTAAACTCAGCCCGTCCCATTGGGGTGATCCCCTTTCAGTGGAAAGGGCAAGGTGAATTACCGGAAGACGTGTCGGGCGTAGTTGGGTCGGATTTACGCCGTAGTGGTAAGTTCAACCCGTTATCGGTTAGCGAAATGCCGCAAACCCCATATCGCGACAGTGATGTCGACTATAACGCTTGGACTGCGTTGGGTGTGGATTCAGTACTAACTGGCACCATCACGCCAACGGCTGATGGCCGCTATCAAATTGATTATCAGTTGATTGATATCGTCCGTGGTCAACTCACCGGCGGAGAAAGTAAAGGATTGGGCGCGGATGGCCAGCTGGTCAAAACCGACGATCATTTATTGGTAAATAACCGCGCAACTGTGAAAGCCAGCGATTTACGCCGTTATGCGCATCGTATTTCAAATATTGTCTATGAAAAGCTGACCGGCGAAAAAGGCGCTTTCCTCACGCGTATCGCGTATGTCGTGATTGACGAGGATGCTGATTATCCGTATCAGCTGCGTTTATCGGATTATGATGGATTTAACGAGCGCTTGGTGTTGCGTTCAAAGCAGCCTCTGATGTCACCAGCATGGTCTCCAGATGGTCGCCAATTAGCCTACGTGAGCTTTGAAAATGGCCAAGCGGAAATCTTTATCATGGATATCTACACCGGTGAGCGTGAAAAGATTTCTTCGTATCCGCGCCACAATGGGTCTCCGCGTTTTTCTCCAGATGGCAGCCAATTGGCACTGGTGCTCTCGAAAACCGGTAGCCTGCAGGTGTATACCTTCGATCTTAAAACCAAGAAGCTCACTCAAATTACGCACGGCCGCGCTAACAGCACTGAGCCATTTTGGGATCCAGATGGGAACTCGCTCATCTACACCTCTGACCGGGGTGGCAAACCTCAGATTTATCGCGTAAATTTAGCCGACGGGACCAGCAGACGTATCACTTGGCAGGGCAACCAAAATATGGGTGGGCAACTCACGCCAGACGGTCGCTTCTTGATTATGGTGAACCAGTCAGCGTCGGGATATAACATTGCCAAGCAAGACTTAAACAGCGGGGCGGTGCAAATTCTGACCAAAACCTTGTTGGATGAGTCGCCAAGTATTGCGCCAAATGGCAGCATGGTGATTTACAGCTCGGTATATGGACGTAAAAACGTGTTGTCGCTTGTCTCTGTAGACGGTCGCTTTAAAGCGCGGCTTCCGGCAACCAACGGGCGCGTGCGTGCACCAGCCTGGTCACCTTACTTATAAGTTTTTAATTTTAAACAACGTGCGCTAACTTTCTAGAAAAGGAAAATAGAATGCAAATCAATAAAGTACTAAAAGGTCTGGCGGTGGCACTGCCGATGTTTACCTTGGCCGCTTGTAGCTCAAGCGACAGTGCAACGGGCAGCGGTGCGGGTCAATCGACTAACCAAAACGGCACCACCGTCGTCTCTCCGGTTGACGGTCAAGGCTCAATGACAGAGCAAGAAATCCGCAACCAGGAGCTACGTCAGTCGCAAACCGTTTACTTCAACTTTGACGATTCGTCAGTTCTGCCACAATACGAAGACATGCTGGATGCGCACGCGACTTACCTGCGTAACAACCCAGCAATGGAAGTTGTGGTTGAAGGTCACGCAGATGAGCGTGGTACCCCTGAGTACAACATCGCGCTGGGCGAGCGCCGTGCAGAAGCGGTATCTAAGTACCTGCAAGCACTGGGCGTTCCTGCAAGCCAGATCTCAATCGTAAGCTACGGTGAAGAGAAGCCATTAGTTCTTGGCCAAAGCGAAGACGCGTACGCGAAAAACCGTCGCGCAGTATTGGTTTACTAATCCTCCCTTTGGGTGATGGATAAAAGGTATGACAATGAACAGTAACTCTGTGCGAGCTCTCGCGCTGGCGTTACTGGTGAGTGTGGCAGCCCCAGTGGCTGCCGCACCTGCTCCGGTGACAGAAGTAGGGTCAGGTGGCACCGCCATTGAGCGCCTAGAGCGCATGCTGCAAGCGCGTAATCAAATGCAGCTCGATATGCAGCGTCAACTTGATCAAATGGCGCAAGAATTGAGCAATTTACGCGGTAACGTTGAACGAAATAGCTACGACATTCAACAAGTGGTTGAGCGTCAACGGGACCTCTATCGAGAAATCGATGATCTGCGCACGGCGAAATCCGCAGCGCCTAAAGAAACAAAATCCACTGATGAAAACCCATCAGTGAACTACACCAGCGATCAAACTGAAAACGCGGCGTATGAAGCAGCCGTGAATCTGATCTTAAAAGAGAAAGACTACCAAGGGGCGACCAAAGCGTTTAATGCGTTTTTGCAAAAATACCCAGAGTCTGTCTACACCGCCAATGCCCATTACTGGCTGGGTCAGCTTTTCTTCTCCAAGCGTGACTTTGAGCAGGCGAGCAAGGAATTTACTGCCGTAAGCCAGTTTAAAGATTCCAATAAACGCGCCGATGCCTTACTCAAACTGGGTTTAATTGCTCAGAAGAAGGGCAACACAGCGCAAGCCAACCAGTATTTCCAACAAGTCATTGATACTTATCCGGATTCTACCAGCGCTAAACAAGCGAAAAATGCGATGTAGGCAATAAGGTCCTAGGATCCTAGGGCCTAGGATCCTAGGAAAATGAATACAGAGCGCTTCGCTTACAGAATACGGGAAAGGCAACTCGTGCGCGCATTGTCCTTTTGCTCTTTTCTGTACTCTGTATTCAGTCATCTGTATTCGGGAGTGGGAATACAGAGCGCTTCGCTTACGGATTACGGGAAAAGCAAAATCTGGCACGATATGCTTTTTCCGTATTCCGTATTCCGTAATCTGTCGTCTAGGACTCCAGCCCCACTCACGTTATACTACCCGGACTGGAAGTAAGCATGAGTAATCCCATGAGCCAAGTGATTGAAACGTCGCAAAGGGTTTATCCCTTTCCGCCGAAACCTGTGGCATTGAGTGACGCGGAGAAAAAACAACATGTTGCACGCATTAAACAACTGCTAAAAGAAAAAGATGCTGTGCTGGTCGCTCACTATTACACGGACCCAGAGATCCAAGCGCTCGCCGAAGAAACAGGCGGATGCGTGGCGGACTCATTAGAAATGGCCCGTTTTGGTAATCAACATCCAGCCAAAACCTTAATTGTGGCTGGCGTTCGCTTTATGGGCGAAACAGCCAAAATTCTGACTCCCGAAAAAACGGTATTAATGCCTACACTGGACGCGGAGTGCTCACTGGACTTGGGTTGTCCGGCGGATGAGTTCACCAAGTTTTGTGATGCGCACCCTGATCACACTGTCGTTGTCTATGCCAATACGTCTGCCGCTGTGAAGGCGCGTGCCGATTGGGTGGTAACCTCGAGTATTGCGTTGGAGATTGTCGAACACTTAGACAGCCAAGATAAGCCGATCATTTGGGGTCCTGACCGCCATCTTGGCGCTTATATTGAAAAAGAAACCGGCGCTGACATGCTGCTATGGCAGGGTGAATGTGTGGTGCATGATGAATTCTCGGCCCAAGCGCTTGAGAAAATGAAGCACCTTTATCCAGACGCGGCGATTTTGGTTCACCCGGAATCACCGGCGAGCGTGGTGAAAATGGCCGATGCGGTGGGCTCGACCAGTCAACTGATTAAAGCGGCGCAAACGCTGCCGAATAAAAAGCTGATTGTGGCCACCGACAAAGGCATTTTCTACAAAATGCAGCAAATGGTGCCGGAAAAAGAGCTCGTTGAAGCACCCACAGCCGGCGCGGGCGCGACCTGTCGAAGCTGTGCCCATTGCCCTTGGATGGCCATGAACGGCTTGAAAGCGATAGAAAACGCGCTCGAAAACGGTGGCAAACAGCATGAAATCCACGTGGATGCAGCATTACGTGAAAAGGCGTTAATCCCTCTTAATCGGATGCTTAACTTTGCCGCGGAAATGAAAGGGCAATAAAAGAAGCGCACTGCTACATGTTATGTTGCTAGCGGTGAAGCTTGAATAGAAAAAGCGTTCCTATGGGCCAGCCTTGGGAACGCTTTTTTATTATGGTAGTGACACTGATGGTTTTAATACCATCGCATAAGTAGCGGCGTTATTCTTGCGCTTCTGCCAGTGCCGCACCGTGATGCGTAAGGCCACATAACATGATTGGCATCGCATTATATATTTCTTCAAACTGTGCTAACTCTTCTGCGCCTTGTGCTTCCATGGTGGATAGCGCCGTTTCTGGATCATAGAGCAAGCTGATTGACAGCACGACACCGCCGAGAAGTGCATTACTTTCGGTGTTTTCCGGCATCAAGGTTTCCCAATCATCACGCGTTAAACTCCAGCCTTGGAGCAAGCCTTCGGCAAAATCACGTGTTGCTTGGTTGACGATCTCTGCATCATCAAGAGCACAACCTTCTGGCCAGTGCCATTGTTTGTCTAATAGTTGTTGGCGCTGTTCATTCCAAATATCGACAATCAGATTCGCGTAGTCTTCAAATTGCTCGTGATTTTCAAACGGTGCTTGTTCTTCACCGCCCCAAAGCACAGGCAGCCACTCACTCGGGCTAATCACATGGGGTGCCGCAGCCATGGCGGTAACAACGCCACGGGTTTGCATCTCATTCAATAGCTTGTCGCTATCTGCATGTTGGGCAAGAAATTCAGATAAAGTCATTACAAGTCTCAGCCAGCTGTTATCGTTGATGGTCGGAGTTTAACAGTTTTCGTTCTCGCTTGCGTTGTTACATCATGGATTCCCACGTCTTTCCATTCCAAATTCTCCTGCGAATAAGAGAATTAAAGTGGATGTGGCGAGAAAGCAGTCATTCGCACCAATAAAGGTGCTTAACCGGTTGACCCCAAGGCGGCAACTCACTATAGTACACCCCCGTTAGCGCAGATGGCTTAAATTTCTTAGCGCTAAAACAATATGGTGAGGTGTCCGAGTGGCTGAAGGAGCACGCCTGGAAAGCGTGTATACGGCAACGTATCGAGGGTTCGAATCCCTCTCTCACCGCCATATTAAAAAAACCGCCCTCGTGGCGGTTTTTTGCTATCTACCGTTCTCTTCTTACAACCACTCGCGTAATGCTTGTGCGCGAAATACCAATATTACCGGAACGCTTACATGTCGCGGTGATGTCTTATGCGGATTTCACATTTGGTTACTGTCACTCATTGGTAGTGGTTTGAGTAACGGATTGGCGTTACGGCATTGATTATTGATCAGTGAAAAGCGCGGCACCGGCTCAGGCTGACAGTGTGATGCAATCGGGTGAAGCTCCTGAATAAATTGGTCTAGCTGATTATATTCCTCAACCTGCTTTAATAGCTTGGCTTGTTCTGCTGAGCTCATCGTTTTTATGGAGTAAACAATATAGCGAGCCGGGCCTTCACAGGGCGAATAACCCATTGGGAAATAGCGGCATTGATCAAGTGTTTCTGCGTACGTTTGATGGCTAACAGCAAGCAGCGCTTCTCTCAGGTGTTTATGCTGTACTTTAGGTGGCACACTTTTACTGGCTTCATTGTTATTAATAGCGGAATTACTCGCAGACTCTGGGTCTTTTGATGCGATTGACTGACATCCTAATAACATAAAACTCATTAAAAAAGTGAGTGTAATCGTTTTAATGAGTGAAACTAAATCAATAGATTTCATAATAAACCTAAATAGCACATGGAATAAAACATCCTGACATCACCAAGGATACACCAAATAACAGAAAATTATTTCAAATTGATATTTTTATGTTGAGTTTTTGTTTGACGTTTCGTAGTTTGATTTTTCCTTTTACATGGAAGTGAATAATAAGGAAATTAAATGCAAAACAACAAAATGAAGCGAGGGCTCCTCGCGGGACTCGTGCTATCAGCCATTTCAGGCTGTAACATACAAGAGCAAGACAAGCCTGTCGTCACCATTGAGCCTCAAACACTTGAGGCAACAGAAATGAAGCAGGGGGTGGGATTGCCACTGCAAATTCTCCCTCAAAACACCACGGTAGAGGCTATAAAATTCTTCGAGAAGAATACCGAAGTGATGAAGAATTCTCGCGACCAATATCTTTTCTCACACGGTCTCGTTCATGCCGATCTTTCTGATAACACGGTGCTCTATGTGCCAACAAATACCGCTCAGAACCGAACAATCTCGTATGAGCTGACGACGGCAGATCAAATAATACGTGGCTCACTCACCATTCGCGGCGACTTAAAGTCCGACCCATTATTTTCCGAACAGTGGCACCTTAAGAACACCGGTCAGACAGGTTATGCCATGCAAGCGCAAACGTATCAAGCTTGGATAGATTTACGTACGGCGCAAGGGATGAGTGAAGAGGAAGTACGTCGCCGTTATCAGTACGATCCTAGCATTCTTGTCTCAGGTGAAGACATGAACGTGTTAGCGGCATATCAACAAAACATTACTGGGCAACAGGTAACGACTGTTGTAGTGGATTCGGGAATGGCGATTGCCCATGAGGATCTGGTTGATAATGTATTGCCGAATCGTTCGATTAACTTTGTGGATGGCACGAATGATCCAACAGCGACCGGTACCGGTGGCGACCATGGCACATCCGTCGCCGGTTTAATTGCGGCAAAAGGCTGGAACGGCTTGGGTGGACGTGGGGTCGCGCCTGACGCCAATCTGATTGGTATGAATTATCTTGAGGAACAGTCCAGCGCAAGCCAAGCGGCAAGCTACGGCATGACAGGTTCGGGAATTAGCGAAAACGAAAACATCGCGGCGTTCAACCGCAGTTACGGTATTTCAGCGCCAGCGTTTATTCCGACAGAGACGATGGATGAAACCATGTACCGCTATCCCACACAATACCTTCGCCAAGGTTTGGGGGCGTTGAATATTAAATCGGCAGGGAATGCCTTTGAATCGACGCAAAGCTGGGCTGAAGGCAATCAACTTTGCGATGATGCTCAAAACGGTATTATTTCTGGACGATCACGCGTTCTTAGCTGCTATGACAGCAACTGGGATCCCGCCAATGCAAGCTTTTACACAGTGACGGTGGGTGCGACGACCACCGCAGGTAAAAAATCGAGCTATTCGACGGCAGGTTCCAGTCTTTGGGTTGCCGCGCCAGGCGGTGAATACGGTACGACAGAGCCCGCTATGGTGACAACCGATCAAATGTCGTGCCAGCGAGGTTATGCTAGTCAAGCGGCGGTCGATGAGTTTGAACAATCGAACGGGGCCTTTTTAGCAGCGCTTGGCGTCGAGGATTTTCATGCCCGAGTTTGGCCATTTAATACACCGGGGACCGACCTTAACCGTGACGTGAATCCATCATGCAATTACACCAACACCTTCAATGGCACCTCATCCGCTGCGCCAAATGTGACTGGTGTGGTTGCGTTGTTAGTACAGGCCAATCCGCAGCTTACGTGGCGACAAATCCGTTATATTCTCGCGGCAACCGCTGACAAGATTGATGCTGACGATCAGCCTATCTCATTGTTGGTAGGGGGAGAGGACAGTGAACGTACTGTGCCTGTGCATTTGGGATGGGTCGATAACGCAGCAGGGTTCTCGTTTAATAATAAGTACGGTTTCGGGCGTGTAAATGCCGGAAAAGCGATTGAGATGGCGACCCAGAACCCGATCAAATTACCGCCGTTAGTTGAAAGTGAGTGGATCGATGTGTCTCCAACCGTACCGCTCAGTATTCCTGATGCAGATGCAAAAGGGGCCAGTTTACGCTTTACACTCGATGAAAGCCTTCTCGATAAAAACCTTACCATTGAAGGGCTGCAATTTGGCTTTAATATTGAAAATGCGGATTTAACAGCCGTTAGCAACGGCGACCTGACAGGAAGCACAGCCGCGTCAGATATCGCGATTAAAGTGACGTCTCCGTCGGGTACTGAGGCAATCCTAGCTACGTCGCGTACGTCTCTAGGTGCCTATCAAGGGCTAGGTAACAGTGACCATCCAGGATATGCGTATCATATCAGTGGACCAATGTTGGCCAATGCTTTTTTAGGTGAAGCCGTATATGGCCAATGGACGGTTGATATTGTCGATACAAATCGCGCCGATTTTGGTGATATATACAATAATCGCGTACCCAGCCAATTGACTGCAGCGCAAATTCGCGTCTATGGCCACTGATCCCATTGACAACAACAAGATTGATAGAAAGGAGTTCATCATGAAAACAGCCGTAATGATTGTTATCACTGCAATGGGAATCAGTAGTGCCGCAAACGCAAGTGACATGGGTAGCATTCAGCAACCGGCACAATCTTCGATTGTGCAACCTATCGAGCGCAAAGCGACCACCGCGGAGCAAGCCATTGCTGAGAAACTCGGAGAGAATGCCACCTTATCCGATTTACCTGAACTGCAAAGTTACAAAGGGGTAAACCTAAATAACCAACCGCTACAAGCGGGGAGTACGGTTTATAACGAAGTCACCCGCAGTGTGGGGAAAGTGACAGGCAATATCACCGTTTTGCTGAGCCATGGTTCCATTTATGACTTGGCAGAAACTCTCAAGCTCAACGTCACCTACTTTGACGAGCGCGCGAAATTAGGGCAGCTCAGTGCTGCGGGCCAGCATGATATCCTCGCCACCTTGGATAAAGTGCGCCGTTCTCCACAAGTTGCCTCGGCACGCCTTGATATTGCAGAGAGCCGCAACCGTCCTCAGTAATCGGAGTCAATACATGGAGAAGAGCGAAGCTTGTTCTTCAATGTTTGCAAAAAACCGCCCTAGTGGCGGTTTTTTGCTGTTAGCGATTGGGCACAATTGTGTTATTTGGGAGTAAAGCCCCGCCGCTAGATACATCAGCTATGACTTGAGTGGATGTTAATGGAGTATGCTTGGCGTATTTCTTGCATTATTTTTGATAATGCATGGAAAGGCAAATGTTTGCCGTCAGATTGGCACCAAGACCCAAAGAGTATCCATTATGTTTAATAAGCAACTTTTAGCAATTCTGATCCCGTTAACCCTTACCGGTTGTGGTGGTGGTAGCGACGACGGTGGCGGCCCGCCTCCACCAGCTCCTAAGTATACCTTTGAATTTGCGGCTATTTATGCAAAATCGTCTCCTGATAGTAATTGTGCTGTCTACGGTGAAAAACAAGATGGAAAACAAATTCTCGCAACGAAAGATCGGGTAATAAGTGGCATTAACACGACTGGAACGATTCTCATTCATGATGATCGAGGTAATGTGGTAAATACTTATGATGTCGAAGCGAACAAGCTAACGATCAATCAATCATTGGTTCCAGCAAGGGGTTACGTAACCTTTGTGCTTGCCAAGGGAGCTGAGATTACAGCTGTTTCCTATCAAAAAAGCGCATTAAGTCAGACTTTACTGTTTGGTTACCCTGTCGACAGCGTCAGCAATGATGATCGATGCATAACATCAGGCGCAACCGAGCCAAATGAACGTGAGTATACAAACGTCAGGGTTGATGTTTCGAATGGCTCGAACGCGTACAGCGTTGGTATCACAACACAAGATAAGAAAACGCTGTCGTCAAACTTTGGCGCTAAAACAATTAGTCGATCATTTAGTAGCGCATTAGGCGCAGGATATGCAGAAAAAGCTGCTGGTGATCCTTCTAATTCTGATATCACTGACATCGCAGAGCCTCGTGAAATCACAGATTATAAATTTTTTAATTTGGCTAATGATGCCACAGTGGAGCTTGATAAATTAATCGAGTTCAATAACTGGATAGCCCCAGTGAGTACCAGCGAGTACGACTTAACCGCCGCTGCCCTCTATGTTGGCTATCAGCAAACGCCCTATATTTGGCAAAACTTGCCTCACAGCGCGAGCGACACCATCACCTACCGCTATGATCCAGACAATAGTAATCTAGATTACTTTTTAACCGCAGAAGGAAGCGTGGACGCTTCAGGTGATCAGTGGCAACTATCGACCGCGCAACAATTGTCTGGGACACAACTAGGCAATGGATTAGATAGTACGAGTCTGGTTGGTAATATCACTGTTCCATCACAGACAACTGTGAATATCGATGGAAGCGGCAACTTAACCGCCTACGGTCAAGTACCGGGCGGCCAAGCGGGTATCCAACGGATTGCCTACCAAGCCGTAAATGGCTCAACAACAGTCACACACGTTATTTACGCTGAGGCGACTAATCAGCAAGTTGTACCAGAACTGCCTGGCAACATGATTGCAGGTACGCTCAATCATTATGATATCAGTGTGATGTATACAGAAAGCGATCAAGCCTTAGCTGCGTTGATGGCAGAACATACCAATCCAAGCATTACTGATAGTAGTGACCTCAGTGTGGATCAACTGCCGGTGCTCCTCACCACCTACGAGCGAGAGCAACTGGCACGACAGAAAAAAATCATCGATCACTATCAAATATCGGCGAGTAATCCTTAGGGCCTAGAGCCTTTCCTGTCAGATAAGCGCGTTAGGTAATTCCTAGGGCCTAGGCTCCTAGGTCCTAGGATCTAGGACTTAGGACCTTTATCTACCGGAGCTGACACGGTATGCTTTTTCCGTATTCCGTATTCCGTATTCCGTATTCCGTATTCCGTATTCCGTATTCCGTATTCCGTAATCTTTCCCCTAGAGCCCCCACGTGATACCATTTTTTCGGGAATGACTTAAGGAAAATCCAATGAAAATTGCCGTTGCAGGAACAGGTTACGTTGGGTTGTCGAATGCCATGCTACTGGCCCAACACAACCAAGTGGTTGCCCTTGATATCGTAGAAGACAAGGTCAACCTGCTGAATAACAAGCAGTCACCGATTGTAGATGCGGAGATTGAGCGTTTTCTCAAGGACAAATCGCTCGATTTTATAGCGACGTTAGATAAAAAGCAGGCCTATCAAGACGCTGACTTTGTTGTGATCGCAACCCCCACTGATTATGACCCCGACACCAACTACTTTAACACCAGCTCAGTTGAGGCGGTCATTCAGGATGTGATGGCGATTAATCCGAATGCGGTCATGGTCATTAAATCCACTGTGCCGGTCGGCTACACAGCAAGTGTTAAAGCAAAATTTGATTGCGATAATATCCTGTTCTCGCCGGAGTTCTTACGTGAAGGCAAAGCGCTCTACGACAATCTTTATCCTTCACGTATCATTGTCGGTGAAGACTCAGATCGTGCGCGCACCTTTGCCAGCCTGCTACAGCAAGGGGCAATCAAAACAGATATCCCGGTGCTATTTACGCACTCCACCGAGGCAGAAGCGGTCAAACTCTTTTCCAATACCTACTTAGCGATGCGTGTTGCGTATTTTAATGAGTTAGATAGTTATGCCGAGTCTCATGGTTTAGATGCAAAGCAAATCATTGAAGGTGTTGGGCTCGACCCACGTATTGGCGATCACTACAACAACCCCTCGTTTGGTTACGGCGGTTACTGCCTGCCAAAAGACACCCGACAACTGCTGGCTAACTATCAAGATGTGCCTAACAACATTATTCAAGCGATTGTCGATGCCAACACCACCCGCAAAGACTTTATTGCTAATGCGATTATTAAGCGCGAGCCCAAAGTGGTGGGCGTATACCGCTTAGTAATGAAAGCAGGGTCAGATAACTTCCGTGCCTCGGCGATCCAAGGAATCATGAAGCGCATTAAAGCGAAAGGGATTGACGTTATCGTTTATGAACCGGTACTTGAAGAACAAAGCTTCTTTAACTCCGAAGTGGTGACTGATCTGGACAGCTTTAAACAGCGCGCGGATGTGATTGTTGCCAACCGGATGGTCGACGAAATTCGAGACGTAGAAAGCAAAGTCTACACTCGTGATCTGTTTGGCGCGGATTGAGGGAAAAACCACAGTACGGGCTCGGTCTACTCTTTCCGTACTCCGTAAGCGAAGCGCTCTGTATTCCTATTCTTGAATACCGATGACGGAATACAGAGTACGGAAAGAGCAAGAGCCCCAATGCCCGCGCGGTGTGCTCTTTCCCTTACTCCGTAAGCGCAGCGCTCCGTATTCCCATTCCCGAATACCGATGACGGAATACAGAGTACGGAAAGAGCAAAGGCCCCGATGCGAGCACGAGGCTGCTTTTTCTAGTCTCTAGTCTCTCGTCTCTCTTTCCGTCTTCTCCCTCGCAAAACGCTCTTAACACCATACAATTTAACCATCGACCTTACGTATCCTCACCTTAGATTCATAATCCGTGGATGATGCTATGTTATTTATCACCAGCCGTATTCCTGAACAGGGACCGACAAGTGAGGCCGGCCGTTGGTTGAGTTTTGATCATCAAAACACCGATATATCGAAATGGGTGTATTTTTGCCAGCGCGCGGGACAGAGTGAATATCAAGAGCTGACCGCAGCGCCGTTTATGGCGAGATTAAAAGCCTTACCCACCCAAACCCAGATCCTCTTTTTACTTCATGGCTATAACAATCACATGGAGCGCCATGTTTTTCCCATGGCCCACATGCTTCAGGATCAGTTTGACAGAATTGCGCCGAACGCCATTATGGTCGTGCCAATAATCTGGCCTTGTGATGACGATGGTCGCCTCGGCATGATTGATGATTACTGGGACGATCAACTGGCGGCCAAGGCATCTGGTCTGGCTTTTAGTCGTTTACTGGCGATGTTTGATGAATGGCGTCGCGCCCCAGAACAACAAGCGAGCCCCTGCAAGCGACGTATGAATATACTGGCGCATTCTATGGGAAACCGAACCTTAATCAGTACCTTTCAGCATTGGCATCAACACGCGGGGCTGGATACCATGCCACAATGGTTCCGACATATTTTTATGGTGGCGGCGGATGTTGATAATCAAGCCCTAGAGCCTCACCAATCGGGCAGAGCGGTGCTGGATGCGGCTAAACAAGTCCACATTTACTATGCTGCAGACGATTTGGCCATGGCGGCTTCCAAAGTGGTCAATATGCGCCATCGCACCATCACTCGGCGTCTAGGGATGACAGGGCCAGAAAACCTTGATGTGTTGCCCGCTCACAAGGTGACGGTGACCGACTGCGATGCCTTTAACGACCAATTCGACCCAAGTTGGGGACACACTTACTTTCTTACCGACGACAATGGCCACCCAAGCCCACTGATAAAACAGATGATGAATAAAATGATAAAAGACTAGAGGCTAGAAGCGAAGCGTCTAGTCTCTTTCCGTATTCCGTATTCCGTATTCCAATTCCCGAATACCGATGACGGAATACAGAGTACAGAAAGAGCAAGAACCCTAATGCGAGCACAAGGCTGCTCTTTCCCGTATTCCATAATCTTTTCCCAAGGACGTCACTATGCCCAATACTTCCATCGATAACGATATCCTCACCGTCACCCACCATGGTGGCTATCGTACGGTGACGGGCTCATGCCATCAGCTAGATATTAAACCGAGTGGTTTACGCTTGTTGATTGATTGCGGCCAATACCAAGGTGACGAAGCGCGAGAGGCGAGGGTGAACCTCAACGGCAAGGGCATCGATGCGCTTATTCTTACCCATGCGCATATTGACCACTGCGGTTTGCTGCCTTGGTTGCTGGCGTCGGGTTTTTCTGGGCCCATTTACTGCACAGAAGCGACGGCGGCACTGGTGCCACTGTTGATTGATGATACATTAAAACTGCAATTAAACATGCGCTTTGGCGATCGTCAGCGAATACTAGAACGCATTAACCAGTTGATGGTGCACCTTCCTTACAATACTTGGCACCGGCTAAAACCAAAGCAAAAAGGGCAGTCAGCGACGTATTTACGCCTTCAACCCGCCGGGCACATTTTGGGCTCGGCGTATGTGGAATTGAAACTGCCTGATGAGCGGCGCGTGGTGTTCTCAGGAGATTTAGGCCCAAGCAATACGCCGCTATTACCCGATCCTAAACCGCCTGCGCGCGCAGACATTCTCTATCTCGAATCCACTTATGGAGATAAAACACATCAATCCGTCGCGACGCGTGCCCAGCGGCTCGAAGCGATTATTCAGCATTCATTGCAAGATGGAGGCGCGATACTGATTCCTGCGTTCAGTGTCGGCCGTACCCAAGAGCTGCTTTTTGATATTGAACAGCTGATTTATCAAAAGCAGCTAGATAATGCGCTTCCTATCATTCTCGACTCACCCATGGCCCAACAAGTGACGCGCCAATATCGCCACTTCAAAAAGCTATGGAGCAAAGAAGCCAACGCTAAACTGAATCAACACCGCCATCCGTTAGCGTTTGACCAATGCATTACCATTGATGCACACAGTCAACACCAAGCGCTGGTGAATCGTCTCAAACAGACCGGAGAACCAGCCATTGTGGTGGCTGCTTCCGGCATGTGCCAAGGCGGGCGGATCATGAACTATTTGCATGCGTTACTTCCTGACCCACGCACGGACGTTATCCTGGCCGGCTACCAAGCCCAACACACCCTAGGGCGTGAGCTTCAACAAGGAAAAAAGCACGTTTGGATAGATAACGCGGCCATAAGCGTTCAAGCCCAAATCCATACCCTATCGGGCTACTCAGCCCATGCTGACCAAACCGACTTAGTCAGCTTTGTGCACGGCATTCAACCTCCCCCCGAGCAAATCCACCTGATTCACGGCGAACCGAACTGCCAGCAGATACTGCGCGCCAAGTTAAAGCTATAAAGCGGTTCCTCGTCCACGAAGATCTTAGTATCACGTCTTGTTTTTCTACCAAAAGGATTAAAAGAAGGAGGAAATGCCAGTAATTTTTTATACTATTCAAT
>NZ_MUFK01000046.1:0-24049 GCF_001996085.1 Salinivibrio sp. PR5 | reverse complement strand
CATTAGTACTGATATTTGTATTAATAATGTTAATGGGAGGGCTTGCCATGTTTAAGTCAAAGTTACTAAGAAAGGGTGAGGGTGCACTACAGCAAGTCCTCGATCAAGCCATCGATGCGATTGTGACGATTGACCACCACAATAACATCACTTACTACAATCCCGCCGCTGAGCGTTTGTGGGGATATCATCCCGAAGAAGTGCTCGGCAAAAACGTGAAAATGCTGGTGCCGAGAATGTATCAGGCGAATCACGACAACTATGTCAATAATAACCGGAATACCGGTGAAGATAAGATTGTTGGCACATCACGCGATGTTCAGGTTGAACGCAAAGATGGCAGTATCGCATGGTGTAACCTTTCGCTATCGAAAGTTAAAGTTGGAAAGCATATCCACTACACCGCGTTTGTAAAAGACATCAGCAAACAGAAAGAGTCGCAAGAAATCATTAATCAAACTCTCGAACAGTGTATTGATGCGGTCGTCACGATTAACAGCAAGAATGAAGTGATCTTTTTCAATAAAGCGGCTGAAGCATTGTGGGGATGTGAGCGAGACGATGTGTTAGGCCAAAATGTGAAAATGCTGGTGCCTGCTGAAATCCAACCTAAGCATGATCAATTTGTGAATGCGAACAGGGAAACCGGTCAAGATAAAATCGTGGGTACGTCACGCGACATTGAATTACACACTTTTGACGGCCAAACGATATGGGCAAACCTATCTCTATCTCGGGTCAAACTCGACAGCGGTGATATTCTCTACACCGCGTTTGTGAAAGACATCGACGCGCAGAAAAAGCAGCAAGAAGAGTTCAAGGTGTTGTCACTGGTGGCTAATGGGACGGATAACTCAGTGATTATCACCGACCCCAATGGCTTGGTTGAGTACGTGAATCCTGGGTTTACCAATATGACGGGTTATACCCTAGAGGACATGGTTGGCAAAAAGCCGGGGCATGTATTGCAAGGCAAAAACACAAGCCCAGAAACCGTGGCGCGTATTCGACGTAACCTTGACAATAACCAGCCTTTTTACGAAGAAATTCTCAACTATACCAAAGCGGGTGAACCTTACTGGATTTCGTTATCGATTAACCCCATTTTTGGTCATGATGGTCAAGTCGAGCGGTATATCTCTGTGCAGGCGAATGTTAATGCAACCAAATCTGAAGCAGTGGAGAATGATGCCCGTTTAAAAGCGATTTCCGAAAGTAACATCGTGATCGAATGTGACTCGCAAGGACATTTTGAGTTGATTAATAGTCATGGCTTAAATGCCCTTGGGGAAGAGAGTTTGGAGGCATGCCAACGCCGTTACCGTGACTTAAAAGGGTTAGTCGGTGATTACGATCTAAAACGTCTTCAATCTGGCCAAGTTATCCAGCAGCATTTTACCTGTGAACATGAGCAAAAGCATGTGACGGTAGAAGCTGTCATGTCACCTGTGTTAGATGACGATGGAAAGCTTTCCAAAACGATCGTTTATGGCTCTGATGTGAGTGAACGGAACGCGGTGATCAGCGATACCCATGGGTCGATGGTGCAAATTCTAGATAGCATTGGCACCATTACAGGGACGATTAACGGCATTTCTGACCAAACCAATTTACTCGCCCTCAATGCGGCGATCGAATCTGCCCGGGCAGGGGATGCGGGCCGAGGATTTGCTGTGGTAGCGGACGAGGTGCGTGCGCTGGCACAAAAAACCACCGCATCGGCGTCAGAGATCAGTGGTCTCATTGATGAAACCCGTACACTCGTCGAGCGGTTGTCGCAATTTAGTGCCAACAAAGCGAGTGGATGACTAGCATCAATACCGTCTTCAATGCCATCATTAGGGATAAACAATGACAGTAAACAGCGGCACACCCTTGGCCGCTTTTTCAAAAAGGAAACATGATGGCTGATTTGAACGCACTAAGCTTGTATCACAAAGAGCACTGCCCATTTTGTCATAAAGTTCGTGCGGTGATGGCGGAGTTAAAGCTCGATATCCCGCTGGTGGATATGAATGCGAATCCACAAGAGTGGCAGCGCCTGCAAACCGAAGGCGGCAAAGGCATGGTACCTTGTCTGCGTATAGACCAAGGCGGTGAGACGCACTGGATGTATGAGTCAGACGATATCATTGAATACTTGCGTGACAACTTCGCGTAAGGTGCTAGCTTGATACTGAAAGGGACGTCGCTTGGGCGATGTCCCCGTCATTCGTTGTGCAATCACGCGATGCCAATGCCACCACCTTCTTCAACACCCTGTGTGATTTGTCAGCACCAACGTCCGCTGACCTTCCATCACCTGATCCCGAAAACCTGCCATAACAATAAGTGGTTTACCAAACGCTTTTCCCGTGCCTACATGCGCGAGCATGGTATCTGGGTATGCCGACGTTGCCATGCCTTTATCCATCGTCAATTTAGTGAAAAGCAGTTAGGCCGCTCCTACCACACGCTTGATCTGTTGCTCGCAGAACCTGTCATCCAAGATTATGTGACTTGGGCCCGAAAACAGCGATCTTGAATCACGCCTGCTCGATTCGGTTCCGGCCATTTTTCTTTGCTTTATAGAGTGCGGTATCCGCGCGTTGAATGATCGTATCTTGTGTATCTTGTGACACAAAATGGGTGTAACCGATACTGATGGTGCAACGTATAGCTTGCCCATCCACATGGATGACTTCGGCGTGAACGCGCTCGACGAGACGTTGGAGTACCACTTTCGCGCCGTCTATATCGGTCTCCGGTAGCACACACAAAAACTCTTCCCCGCCCCAGCGACCATATATGTCGTTGGTTCGTGATTCTTCCCTGACAATATTCCCAAAGCGCTGGAGCGCGATATCACCAGCTCGGTGGCCATAGGTGTCATTGAGATTCTTGAAATGGTCAAAGTCGACGACTGCCAGTGTCAGTGGATTTTTGTAACGTTCACATCGCGCCAGTTCCTTGGTCAGTGCATTAGTCAGATAGTGGCGATTATAGAGTTGGGTGAGCGAGTCAGTATTGGCTTGGATCTCAAGCAGTTGCTGTGCATGTTCTAACGCTTCCCAATCACGTAGTCGCGCCAGCTCATGACCCACCCACTCAGCAAATAGTCTCAACAGTTCGAAATCTTGTGGAATAAAGGGTCGAGTCGGCTCTGGACTAGAAAAATTTAGGGTGCCATAGCGCTCACCATCAATAAAAATGGGGGCGCCAATATAAGCTTCTAAACCAAAATGTTGGTAACAGGGGTGTGAGCGGATATCACTGTTGCCAACATGATGAAATCCTTTGACCTCATTGGCTTGATAGACATGACTGCAATAGGTGGTTTGTAAATCAAATACCTGGCCGGCTTGGATCGCACATTCGGGATGAATGGCTTGTTGGACGGTATAGCGTTGACCGACGATTTGGCTAAGAATGCCAATGGGTAGCCCGAAGTGTTTGCAACCCAGTGATAAAATACGCTCCACGCGTTTGCTGAAGTCAAGATTGCGCGCCGAGGTAATGGAATGCAGTTGGCTAAGGGCTGATTCCACTTCAACGCGCGTGCTGATATCTTGGATAAAGGCCACGTACATAATAACTTCTTGGTTATCATCGCACACTGGACCACCGTGAGTTTCCCCCAGAAACACATGACCATCGGCGGTTTTGTATCTTACTACGTAAACATTGTGATAATAGGGCTCCGCCTCGGGATTAAAGCGTTCACGCCCCTTAGCATCGAAGTCTTCTTGCTCGGCGTACAACACTCGCGTGCTGGTATTTTTCACACTTTCTAGTGTACAACCAAACAGGGCTTCTGCTTCGGGGTTTAAAAACTGGATGCGCCGTTGCGTGTCGGCTATTACAACGGCGGTATCTAGATTACGAAACAGCGAGGGCAGTATCGTCTCAACGTCTTTATGATGTTCAATTGCCTTGTTCACAACTGGCTCTATACGTCTGCCGGAAATAGCTTAAGCGTAGTACAAAACCCAGTGCTTGTTCGTGTTATTGATGGATTTATTACTTGGTGTTGATCTCAATACGTTCTGCCATCGAGATGGCGATGTTATTGTCGTAATACGCAGCTTCATTAATAAAATGTGGGTAAGCAACATAGTCGCCTTGCCATGTTTGCTCACTGCCATCAAACAAGATAAAGAGTGGATCCCCCGGATTCACCGGAACAAAGTCTTTGTCTTGCACATGTTGATGTACCATACCAATGCGTTCCCCAGCTGCATCCTGAGGTAAGTGCAGTGTTTCTGTGTAACGGAACCCAGTGATCTTTCCCGGCAATTCAGGCACTTGGTCGATATTAAATAAATGAACAAAGTCAAGAATATGCGTGGTCATTTCATGCATCGATTCCATCACATCATGGCGCAGCACCGATTGAGGTTGGGGGCCAATTTCAACGATCACACCTTGTTTGGCTACCGAGCACAAGAAGGCTTGCTGAATGGGCTCAATATGATCTTCGACTAAGATAACCGCATCGGGCATGCGTTCGCTGACATAGGCGGCTAACTGGGTATTGAAGGTATCTAGGGTCAATAAAATTAGCGTCGGGCCCATATTGCTGGTGGTATTGTGCAAATCAATAATTAAATCTACTCGCGGATCGCCTTTGGGGCCGAGTTGCTGGTTGAGTACCTTGGCTCTGCTCTGCTCATAGTTAGCAAGTGATTGATCAGCGAGTAACTTGGGATCAAATTGCCGATTAAGGTCACAATCGAGATAGCGCTTGTTGGCTTGATATGCGCAGGGATTTGCGAAAAATAACTCAGTAGAAAAACTGCTTCGTGTGACCGTCTCGCTATTCTGCTGCCACTGTTTAAGTGCGTAGATGCCACTGAATTCATTGCCATGGGTGCCACCAACAATCGCGACCTGACTAAAAATGCTCATTGATACTCCTTGTGGGCTGATCAAACGGAATCCGTTGTATATCACTTAAGCGTATCACTGCCAGCGAAATAAGTTAACAGAATAAATTGTCTTTGTTTTTGCGTTTTTATTCATTCTGACGTGACTGTTTCCAGCAACTATATTAACTATCAATTAACTTTAGATTCAGTTCACACTTCAGCAGTATTGAACGGGGTAGGCTAGCGACGAAGACGGATAAGAGGTGATACATGAGTAAATTTCCTGAGAACTTTCTTTGGGGCGGCGCCGTGGCTGCGCATCAGGTGGAAGGGGGTTGGAACGCCGATGGCAAGGGGATCAGCATTGTCGATGTGTTGACCAAAGGTGAGCACGGCGTACCTAGAAAGATGACCGATACCATTGAGGCTGGGGAGGCGTATCCGAATCACCAAGCGGTTGATTTTTACCACCGGTATCCGCAAGACATTGCTTTATTCGCGGAAATGGGATTTAAGTGTTTCAGAACCTCGATTGCATGGTCGCGGATCTTTCCAAACGGTGACGAGTCCACACCGAATGAAGCGGGATTAGCGTTTTATGACCGCTTGATTGATAACTTGTTATCGCAGGGAATCGAGCCGGTGATCACCCTGTCGCATTTCGAAATGCCTTATCACCTTGTGAAAGCGTATGGTGGCTGGGCCAACCGCAAAGTGGTGGACTGCTTTGTGCGTTTTTGCGAGACGGTGTTCACGCGCTATCGCGATAAAGTCACCTACTGGATTACCTTTAACGAGATTAACAATCAGCTTAATTGGGACTATCCGCTATTCGGCTATTGTAACTCAGGGGTCATTTTTACCGAACACGATCACCCCGAGCAGATGCTTTATCAGGTGCTGCACCATCAATTCGTGGCGAGTGCCAAAGTGGTCGCGCTGGGCCACGTCATTAACCCAGATTTTAAAATTGGCAGCATGATCCATATGATGCCGCTGTACCCGGCAACGTGCCATCCTGATGATCTACTGGCATCTCAACGCGCGATGCGAGATAAATATTTATGCAGCGACGTGCAGGTTAGGGGCCACTATCCTCATTACATCTGGCCACAATGGGCTGCAAAAGGGATTCAGGTCGCGATAGACGACGATGACGCACAAATTCTAGAAAATGGCCGCGCGGATTTTCTGGCGATCAGTTACTACATGACCAACATTGTCGATGCCAATCCACCCGAGGAAGATGAAAATGCGTTATTTAGCGCCAGCCGTTTGAATCCGCACTTACCCGCCTCTGATTGGGGGTGGCAAATTGACCCTAAGGGGTTGCGCTACGCGCTGTCTGAGCTTTATGAACGTTACGAGAAACCGATTTTTGTGGTGGAAAATGGCTTAGGTGCGCTGGATACGATGGAGGCATCGGGCGAGATTAACGATGACTACCGTATCAGCTACTTATCACAACACATCGAGGCGTTGGGAGAGGCGATTTCACAAGATGGGGTGGATGTGATTGGTTACACCCCTTGGGGCTGTATTGACTGTGTTTCGTTTACCACAGGGGAGTATCGCAAGCGTTATGGGTTTATTTATGTTGACCGTCATGACGATGGCAGTGGTGACTTTTCACGTCATCGCAAAAAGAGCTTTTACTGGTATCAAAGCGTGATTGCCAATAATGGCCTGACAGAATAGTGGTGATGGCAAAGGGACGCATGCGGCGTCCCTTTTTACTGTACTCGAGGCGTCTATCTCTGCGTGAGAAGGTTGTTATTGACCGGGCTGATAATCAAATTCGATAATTTCGCCGTATTCAATGCCTTGTTCGCGATACCCCACAATCGCTTCTATCACATTAAAGTGGGCGACAACGGCAATGGTTGAGTAGGTTTGATAGCTATCGAGCACGGCACTGACGCGGCGGTGTAACGAGGTTGCCGATTCATAGCCTGCGTTGGTAACCTCGTTGCCATTGGCAAATAGCTCGCGATACTCAAGCCAGCGTCTATCGCGCTCTGAAAGGGGAATATAGCTGCCTTTGATATCCGCTTGCCACTCGCGTAGGTCATGTTCTACAAACAACGGGTTTTGCAGCTGACGATTGAGGATTTCAGCGGTTTGTAATGCACGCGTGTAGGGCGAAGACAGAATAATCTCTGCTTGCTGTAAGCTAGGATGATTGGCCAAGGCCTGAATGTCGGGAATACACTCACGCTGCAAGGGGGCATAGTCTTTTTCCAACTGGCTCATTTGGCGCGCGTCTGCCAGTGAGTAATCGGTTTTTCCATGACGGATAAAAACGACTTTCATAGGGCTTCCTTTTCTTGAGTCGATAACAATTTATTATTATGTTGCGCGGATGCGCTTATCGATGGGCATTGCAAAGACAGCTGCCACACCATGATGTTGGCGTTGTAGCATACCGTCATCGTCCTGTCATGAATGTCGATGGTTGCTCGCAAACGGGCGTGAGCTGGCTCGCTATTTTTCCTCTCGCTGGTCGAGAATGTTAATGCAATCGCGGCCGTCGTCTTTGGCTTGATAGAGTTGTTGGTCGGCGGCCTCTAACAGATAGGAGTCTGATGTCTCATCATCCGGTATCGTGATGATCCCGCCGATACTGACAGTGACATAATCGCCATCAGGGTTTTTCTCATGCGTCATTGCCAGTTCAGTAATATCATCGCGAATCGCATTGGCCAAGCCGTCGAGCTGTGCGGCATGCTTAGGGGGAAGTGTGATGGCAAATTCTTCTCCCCCGAACCGTGCAACCGTGCCTTCATACTCTTGGGTACGGGTGAGTAAAACACGCGCGATTTGAGTGAGTGCGTCATCGCCTTGTAAGTGTCCATACTCATCGTTGTAGGCTTTAAAATGGTCGACATCGATCATCATGACCGCGACTGGATGGTTTTTTTTGATGCCGTCGTAAATATGATTGCTGAGCTCACGTTTAAACGGGCGGCGGTTCATGAGCCGGGTTAAGTCGTCGGTTTCTGCTTGTACTTTCAGTCGCTCATTGGCAATGATCAATTCTTCTTGTAACTGCTCCATGGCAACATGATTGCGTTCGCGGATCATGACTTCACTGATTGCAGTCGCAAAGCGTTTGAGCAACAGTGTTTTGTTGTTATCCCAAATAAAGGGTAAATGGCGATTCGCCACTGTGATCATGCCAAAGCTTTTTCGGCCGTCAGTTAGCGGAAATGCGGCAATAGAGAGAATGCCGCGATGGCGTAACCAAGTTCGTTCGTTGATAGCGTCTTCGCCTAACTGTCCGACATGGGGAACCACCAGCGCTTCTGTATCCGCAAGCCAACGCTTGATCATGTGCATTTCACTTAGGTCGACCACATCTGGGGCGAAGGTAATCTCCTGTGGCCAATAGCAACGACGCTCAGCGCGATAGGCATCGAAGGCGTACCAGCTGATTGCTTCTACCCCCAAAAGCTTTGCCATGCTGGGGAGCACTTGCTCAACATCTTCCGTGATATTGTGGGAGTCAGAGCTTAGAAACTGAATGGAAATATCTGCGAGCAAAGAGCTTGCGTTTGATTGCCAATTGAGTGCCTTGGTACGCTGTTCGACTTGTTCTTCCAGCAATGTTTGATGTTGTCTTAACTCTCGCTCGGTAATACGCTTTTGCAGAAAGTCATCGCGGATACGCGATTGCATGGCGTTGATGGAACGCGCCACCTTACCAATCTCATCGCCGCGTTGGATCAAGCTTACAGGTACACAGCTTTGATTGGTTTTTTCTGATTGATACCGGTCCAAAGAATTTGTTAACTGCTTTAGTGGTCGAGAACATAGTCGGTTGACCACCCAAAGTACGATGATAGTGATGATGAATGCTTCAGTAAAATGGACGAGTGCGAGAGGAGTCGCACTATCAAGCGCCTCCCGTTTTACCTCGTAGCGATTGAGTACCATATTCAGCGTACCGATGTTATTCCCCTGCACGCTTAAAAGAACTTGATGATTGGCATCACAATGACTACTCGTGCTATTAACTTCGCTGATCTGGGTGCCATCAAAGCCTTTTACCTCAACGCGGCAAACGGTTGGGATCATCGACAACCCTTTAACACTGCGACGTACGAGTTCTAAATCGACCACCCAGAGCGCATGACTAATCACACGCGCGGCGTCCGTGCTGCGACTTTCGATTAGTGTGGTCGAGGTGGCTACCGCACGTTGGTAGTTAAGATACATCTGAGATAGCGTGCTTCCGATAGAAAACAGCAAACTGAGCGCCAGTACCACAAACGCGATACGAGCTTGGAGACCTTTTAAATTGATATCGAATTGGGTCACTGGTTGATCCGTTCCATTTTATCAGCACCGCAGTGCGAGCGTTGTTGACGAGCCATTTCTTTGAAAGAGATATGGTCCCAAGCATCGGCCTGTAAAAAAGAAAAATAGGGTGTGTTGGGCTCTATCAACTGGAACAACTGGTCAGCGCATAATAACGGTAATGAAAGGCCATTTGCATGGGCATAAATACGGGTAAGTGCTATGCCTCCCGCAGAGAAATGTCCGCCGCCCAGTGCCGAGATAATACCTTGCTGTCTCAGCGATAGAACCTTTGCTGACGTATTCACTGTCGCGAAAAAAATATCTTCACCCGGCTTTTTCCCCATTTCTTGCGCCGCTTTGATGGCGCCAAATGCCATATGATCATTCGCGGTCCAAACGTATCTCAACGCTGGATAACGTTGCAGCAACGTGCCCATTTGTTCATAGCTTATTGCTTCATCCCATTGCCCATGAACGACTTGCATTAATTCAATCTGCTGATGGCTTTTGAAATAGTCGCGAGCGCCAGCTTCGCGGGCAACAGAGGCCGGAGTGTTGAGATCGCCCGATATTATAACCGCTTCGCCGGGTTGTTGGTGGCCAGCTTTTACCATGGCCTCAGCAATTTTCTCCCCAATATAGCGATTATTTGGGATCACGCTGGGTAACAAATATTGCTGCCAGTGAGGATCGCTTAACAGGTTTGCGCGCACTTCTGCATCGATGTCATTTAAGATGACCTGAACGTAAATCGGGTGTTGACGTAAAATCGGAAAAAGGTGATTGGCTGCCAGCTTTTCATTCACAATGATCACATAGTTGGGAAGGGGGGGCTTATTCAGTCTCGCCGAGAGTATTTGACGCATCGCAAAGTGATTACGGGAGGCGTGGCGGATATCTAACTCGATCCCAAGAGCGTCCGCAGCGGCTATGCTGTATTGATCGACTTCCTGCCAGAAGCTTTCAGACGCATGCCCTGGATTGATGAATAAAACACGTATAGGTTGCTCTGCCTTTGCAGAAGCACTCAGCATGATGATCAGACTGATAAACACGCTCAGACAACGCATTATCTTCTTTTGCATCCTCTCGCGGCCTCGTTGATGAAAATCTCCCAGTACAAATAATAGTTTAGCTAGATATATTAAGAATGATGATGTGGTTCGGTATTTTCGCGACAAAATTATGATGATTGTTTTGCGATAAGTGAGGTTGCGAGGCTATTCATAGTTTACATGTTTAATTGCTAGACGCTTGGGCACTATCGAGTAAATTTGATTAGGCAAGCGTTGGACGATAGGGCATGATAATGCAGTAATTATGACGATGATTGTCATTACTGGTGACGAAAAAAACGACAATTGAAAGATGAAAACCTATAACGATAAAAAGAGAATAAAGCGCCATTTCCCGATGGATTTTTATGGTGACGGTGAGGGTTGGCGCTTTGCGGTACGGGCAGAAACGCCACAACAAGTACTGGCAGCAAAATGTTGGGTAGCGCTTTTAAGTGCGCGTCGTCGCGAGTTTCGGATTGTGGATTTAGCGATTGAATGCTTCACCTATGTGGGTAGCGCGGATGAGGGCGCTGGACGCATCGGAGCCGACTATGGCACACGTGTCAGCGTAAAACGCCAAGGGCAAGTGATCTCGGTGGATGCGCTGACACAACGTTACGGCGCCATTATGACGGTAAAATCCCGCACTCTTTCATCTATGTGCACCCAACCTGCAAGCGGTGTCGCACTCTCTTAAGCCTTCACTCTCACCCTTAGCCAGCCAGTGGCATAATAGAGAAAAAGGCAGGAAACATGGCATTTATTCTTCTTCTCGTGCTGACCATAGTCGGCGGTGTGCTGGCGGGTGAGCATTTCCATTCTTATCTTCTTGGGCTGTGCGTCGCTAGTACAGCGGTGGGTGCTTGCTATTGGATCACGTTTCGTAGCAGCCATTACCCCCAGTTTGCGCTGTTTTTGTTGTTGCTCGGGGTGGTCGCTAAGATTGCAGTGACGGCGGCGGGTGTCCTGCTCGGGTTAAAACATGCGTTGATCACCTCGCCTTTGGTCTTTTCGCTTTCGTATTTGTTTTTCCTGTTTGCCTCGACCTATTGCTATTTTCGCTATCGTGAATATTGGCTTACGCGCTTGAGCCATAAAGACTTACAGTAAGTACCAACACTGTACGATACCCAGTATGGGCAGTATTTAAAGCAACATATTCAGTTTTCAACGCGGCGGTCTTGGGTTCGCCATGATGAACATTATCACGTTGATTTTGCCGTACCTTGCCAATATGGGCAGAATAAAAACAAAAAAGACTGGGAGAAAGCGTGCACAAACTAGCGGATGACTTACACCAAAAACTTTTTAATGAAGAAGATGCGCGTGCCTGTAAAGACATTGATGGCAGTGCGTGCCGTGAGGTTCCGGGCAATTTTTTCCGCATCATCGTTAGCCAAGGACTCACCAAAATTGGCGACGCGGTATCTAACCCGAAAATTGTCTTGCCAGCGCTTCTCACCGCGGTTGGTGCTCCCTTGTCGTTAATTGGCTTATTGGTGCCCATACGAGAGGCGGGCTCGTTAGTGCCTCAGTTGGGTATCGCCGGTTATGTCCGCCAATTTGCGGTACGTAAGTGGGCATGGGTGGCGGGCTCTGTCATTCAAGGGGCGTGTATCCTAGCCATGGCGATCGCTGCGTTACTTTTAACCGGTCAGGTAGCCGGCTGGAGCATTATCGGCTTGCTGGTGGTATTTAGTTTGGCGCGAGGCTTGTGCTCGGTCGCCTCGAAAGATGTGTTAGGGAAAACCATTCCTAAGCCGCAACGAGGACGCTTGAATGGGTGGTCGTCAAGCTTGGCGGGGGCGGTGACGATTGCCGCCGGTGTCGGATTATTCAGTGTCTCGGATCAACAGCATGTGTGGGTCTATTGCGCGCTATTGGCGTTCGGCGCAGTGCTTTGGTGGATTGCCGCGGCGGTTTACAGCCAAGTGGATGAATACGAAGGGGCCACTGAAGGTGGTGCCAATGCGCTCACGCATGCGATTTCTAAACTGCGCTTATTGGTGGATGATAGACGCCTACGCCACTTTGTGATCACCCGTTCACTGTTACTCTGTTCGGCCCTATCCGCGCCCTATTATGTGCTGTTAGCTAGTCAGCATAGCCAAGCGTTAGCGATCACCACCGCAAGTTTTGTTGCGATTAGTGGCATCGCAAGTTTGTTGTCGGCCCCTTTTTGGGGACTGTTTGCCGATCGGTCTAGCCGCCAAGTGATGATAATGGCTGCCGTGGTGACGGCGTTATTGGGGCTGGTGGTGGTGAGTATCGGTCAGTGGTATCCCGCGCTGTTTTCTTTTGCGTCGGTACTGCCTGGCGTCTACTTTGTCCTGACCATTGCTCACGAGGGTGTGCGGCTTGGGCGTAAAACCTACATCGTGAATATGGCTGAGGGCAATCAGCGCACCGATTATGTCTCGGTTAGCAATACGTTGATTGGCTTCATGCTCTTATTCATGGGTGGCGTCACGGCATGGTTGAGCCAGTGGGGGTTGATGGTGGTGATTGCGGTGTTATCGGCGCTTGGCCTGCTGGGTGCATTGATGGCACGCGCGCTGCCAGAAGTAGAAAGATAAGCCGGCGGGCGGAATAGAAAAAGGCGCTAGCGATTAGCGCCTTTTGGTCTGGTGTTGCCGGTTAAACCTTAAATTGGCTCACCAGACGTTTGAGCTCTTCGCCTGTCTGGTTTAAGTCAGTTGCCGCTTGTGACGAGTCATTACTGGCGTTGAGTAGCTGGCTCACAATGTCGCGAATCGATACCAGATTACGGTGAATGTCTTCGGTCACCGTGGTTTGCTCCGAGGCAGCCGAGGCAATATAGCTGGTCATGTCATTGATTTGGGTAATGGCGTTACTCACCGAATCAATGCCGCTACCAATTTCGTTGGATGCCTCCGAGGTTTGCTGGCAGGTATCGTTACTTTGCTTCATCCCATCTACAGCTTGATTGACGTACGACTGTAGCTCATCCAGCATTTCGCGAATTTCGTGAGTGCTCTTTTGCGTGCGGCTTGCGAGGGTTCTCACCTCATCAGCGACCACCGCAAACCCGCGACCTTGTTCGCCTGCACGTGCGGCCTCAATGGCAGCGTTAAGTGCCAGCAAGTTGGTTTGTTCAGCAATATCGCCAATCACAGAAAGCACGCCGGTAATCTTATGGGACTGCT
Organism: Salinivibrio sp. PR5; assembly: GCF_001996085.1. NCBI lineage: Bacteria > Pseudomonadati > Pseudomonadota > Gammaproteobacteria > Vibrionales > Vibrionaceae > Salinivibrio > Salinivibrio sp. PR5. The sequence continues at coordinate 10,675 of NZ_MUFK01000046.1, read as the reverse complement.
CATTTAGCGAATCCACATGCGTACTCGAGGTATTCATTTGCTCGACCAGCGCTTGCATCGAGGTGATCGAGAACTGAACTTTCTCTTGGGCGTGACGCGCGTCGTCAGTAGCTGCACTAGTGGCATCAGCCACCTGGGTGGCGTTCTGTGACACCTCTTGCGCAGCCGAGCTCATCTGGGTAACAGCGGTGACCACTTGCTCGGTCTCGTTATCGTGAGTCTGTAATTGCGTGGCAACCATCTGGGTTTGCTCGTCAATCGTGCGTGCGGTGTGGCTCACTTTTTCCGTAACATCCACCACACTGCGGATGGTGGTTTGCAGCTTGTCGATAAAGCGGTTAAACGCATCCCCAAGCAGAGCAATTTCGTCACTGCCTTTAATTTTCAGGCGCTGGGTCAGGTCGCCATCACCGTCGGCAATATCATTGAGGTTGTCCAGCATGTCTTTCACCGGTATTGACATCCGTTGGGCAACAAAGGCGACGGCAACGAACGTAATGATCAAAATAAGAATACCCGCAATGACCATGCGCGCAGTTTGTGCCGCTAAAGCCTGTTCTGCATTTTCGCGGAAACCGGCAACGCGTGCCTCAATATCGTCAATGTACGCCCCGGTCCCCAACATCCATTGGCCGTTATTGACCATATCGGCATAGCCAATCTTTTCGATCAATTCATTGGTACCCGGCTTTTGATAGAGGTAGGTGAAGGTGCCATCACCGCTTTGCGCCGCTTCGAGCAGGCCTACAATAATTTTGTTGCCCTTGGGATCTGTAAGATTGATCAAGGACCGGCCTTCAAGCTCTGGCTTTAAGGCATGGAATACGTTGTTACCTTGTTTATCGTAGATGTAAAAGTAGCCTGCCTTACCAAAGGTCACTTCGCGAAGTGCATCTTTAACATTTTGTGTGGCATCACCGCCCGCTTGCTGTGCGTTTTTTACTACAGTCGCGGCAATTTCTGTGGCTTCGCGAAGCTGCATTTTTCGCTCATCAATTAATTTGGTTCGAAAAGTGGCAATGTTCTCTTCGACCAGCTCTCGCTCGTAATAGGTAGTGATAAATAACGTAACGAGAATGGATAATACCAAGGGTACGATGGCAAGCACTAAGAGCTTTCCGCGCAGCATTAACTTCAACATACCGGATACCTTGTGTTAATTATGGTTTCGAATTCGCTAAAGTATGGAAGACATTTTTTCCGTTTGCCGCGCAAAAAGCCCTTTTATTTGATGTGGATTGGGAAACATTCTGCAATCTTTTACATCTGTCTAACTCGTTATGCAAAAGAGATTGCGATAACTATCTGATTCATCACTGGTAAGTAAGTATAAGCCATTTTTCACTCACCCCTCTTACCTCTTTATCCCACAAGCAGGCCCAATGCACGCTTAACGTTCTGGCATGTTTGTTCTGTCTGTATACGCGCCTTTTTTTGCCCATCTTTTAGGATATCTGACAAGTAATCAGGGGCGTTCATGAGTGCTTTTCGCCGTTCTCGAATGGGCGATATCAGGGAGATTAAGCTATCGGTCAACACGTTTTTCACTGTCATATCCCCCAGACCTCCGCGCTGATAATGTGCTTTGAGTTCGGCGACGTGTTGAGCGTCAGGGTGGAAAGCGTCCAAATAGGTAAAAACGACATTGCCTTCGACTCGGCCGGGGTCTGAGACGCGTAGGTGTTGAGGGTCTGTGTACATGGATCGCACCGCGTCACGTATGGTGTCATTGTCATCGCTAAGATAGATGGCGTTACCCAAAGATTTTGACATCTTGCTTTTACCATCAACACCCGGCAAGCGCGATGCTTTGCTGGTAAGTGCACGACATTCGCGTAATACAGGCTCGCCGACAACGTGATTAAATTTGCGCACAATGTCGTTGGTTTGCTCGATCATAGGAAGTTGATCATCGCCTACTGGCACGAGGTTAGCGCCAAATGCGGTGATGTCGGCGGCTTGACTGATTGGGTAGGTTAAAAAACCGACGGGAACTTGCTGTCCAAACTGCTTGTCGTTGATTTCGTGTTTTACCGTGGGGTTGCGGACCAGTCGTGCGTAACTCACTAAATTACTATAAAACATGGTGAGTTCTGCGAGCGCAGGAAGTTGGGATTGCTGACAAATTGTGACCTTATCAGGGTCAAGCCCAACCGCGAGATAGTCCGCGACCAAGCCTAAAATATGCGTGGCGACGTGACCTGGTTGATGACCATTGTCGGTTAATCCCTGCATATCTGCGACCAGAATGGTTTGAGCACATTGTCCTTGTAACGCAAGTCGTTGGCTAAGTGAGCCACTGTAATGACCAAGATGTAAGCGGCCAGTGGCGCGATCGCCGGTCAGAATAACGTCGTTTTTGTCGATAGCGTTTTTGTCGATAGAGTAGGGGGGGTGCATTGGTGTCTCCTTGAGGATAAAAGCCGACGGAGACAGGGAAGTTGAAAACGACTCATTGACTGCCTACCGGCGGCCAATGAATACCCAGACTCAATGGCACGCTAAAGCGCGCGCCACCACTGGGTGCGAAAAATCAATAGAGTGTGTGTATCAAATACCGTTTTCATAGTGGTTTAAACTATCAGTCTTATGAGTACGACACAAGACTCACATCCTGACTATTTTGTTGGTTTATCCGCGGGTTAAAAAGCCGTAAGGTAAAGCAAAGTCAGTGAAATCGAGGGAGTGATGAAACTAAACGCAGACATGGGTGAAAGCTTTGGTGCGTGGTCGATGGGGATGGATAGCGCGCTAATGCCGTGGATTGATATGGCCAATATCGCGTGTGGTTTTCATGCCTCAGATCCTGATGTAATGGCGGCCACGGTGGCACTCGCAGTAAAGCACAATGTGAGTATTGGTGCTCATCCCGGCTACGCCGATAAGCAGGGCTTTGGCCGCCGTCATATTGATCATACCCCTGCACAAATTAGTCACCTTGTTCGCTATCAAATTGGCGCGTTACAAGGGATCTGTGCACGCTTTAATGCGAGCCTTGATTATGTGAAGCCCCATGGTGCGCTGTATAACACCATGATGGTGGACAATGATTGCTTTGAAGCGGTGTTGGCTGCGGTGGCTGATACGCTGCCCAATACGCCATTAATGGTGTTGGCATTGCCTGATAACCGTCAGCATCGCCAGCTTGCCCAACAAGTCGGTGTGCCGCTGATTTTTGAGGCCTTTGCTGATAGAGCCTACCTGGCGTCAGGGCAATTAGCGCCGCGCGGTCAACCGGGCGCGGTGTTAGATGACGCTAACGCGATGATTGCGCAGGTGTTGCAGCTATCTCAACATGGCACGGTGACAACCCTTGAGGGGCAAACGCTCACCCTATCGCCGGATACGGTGTGTGTGCATGGAGATAATCCACAATCGGTCGAGGCGATAAAACAACTCAGAAAGGCCTTAACACCATGACACTCAAGGTTGAGCAGGTCAGTGAAACCACGGTAATGATCCGGTTGGGCAATAAGATCGATCTTGCCTTAGTTCCACAGTTATCTGCGCTGTGTGAGCGAATCCGCCAACACTTTGGCCGTGGTGTGGTTGAATTAATTACTGCCTACACCAGCGTTCTGGTAGAAGTGAATGTTCGCTTACTGTCACCAGACAGGTTGAAAACGTGGGTGATGAACCAAGGCGAATCACTGCGAGTCACCGATGACGCCGTGGGCGGAAAACACGTGATATTGCCGGTGTATTATCACCCTTCGGTTGGGCCCGATCTGGCTGCGGTCGCCGAGTTTGCTGGCGTGAGTGAGCAAGAGGTGATTGCGCGACACAGCCAACAAACTTACACCGTTTGTGCGATTGGTTTCGCGCCCGGCTTTGCCTTTCTTGCGTCGGTGGATGAGACGATAGCCATGCCGCGGCATACCACGCCTCGCCATCAGATCCCCGCCGGCAGTGTGGGCATTGCACAACAGCAAACTGCGGTGTATCCGGCGGCGTCGCCCGCAGGCTGGCAAATTATTGGTAACTGTCCCAAGGTGCTATTCAATCCCCGTCAATCGCCCATGATGCCGTTTGATGTAGGTGATACCGTCCGTTTTGAGCCAATGTCAGAGTCTGATTACCGCGCGGCAGGAGGTCAATGGTGGCAGGATTAACGGTGCTCGACCCCGGCGTATTGAGCTTGGTGCAAGACACAGGGCGCTACGGGGTGGGCCAGCTTGGCTTAAGCCAAGGCGGGCCGGTCGATTGCCACGCTTTTGCTTGGGCGAATTATTTACTCGATAACCCCGCCAATACACCGCTTGTCGAGATAACCATGGGTCAAGCACGTTTTCGTGCTGACCACGCGATGTCGATCGCCATCACCGGCGCAGACATGCAACCTTGTATCAATGGTCAGCGCGTGGGTATGTGGCAGACGTTGACGCTAAATGCGGGTGATGAATTGCGTTTACGCTACGCGCGCCGTGGTTTGCGGGCCTATCTCGCGGTGTGTGGCGGCTGGGCGGTCGATAGCGCATTTGGCAGTGCCGCGACGGTGATGCGCAATCAACTCGGCGGCCTGCACTCCGGATTAGGTGAACAGGCGGGAGGCATGGCGCTCACCAAAGGAGAGGTGTTGCCTTGCCGACCGCATGCGCTGTTGCCGAGGGTGCGCGGTGTGCCAACCCGTTTTATTCCTGACTACAATGCCCTGACGCCGCTAGCCCTTGTGCCGGGGTATCAATTTGATAGCTTCAGCGCCGAGGCGCTAACGGCATTTTTTGATGGTGAATACACAGTCGATCAGCACAGTGATCGTATGGGCGTGCGGCTCAATGGACCGAGCGTCGTGAGCAAGCAACCGGGTATTGTTTCCGAAGGCATTGCACTCGGCGCCGTGCAAGTACCCCCGGATGGTCAGCCGATTGTGTTGCTCAACGATCGGCAAACACTCGGTGGTTATCCTAAGCTTGGCTGTTTAACCCGTGCCAGCTTGAGCATGTTGGCGCAAACGCCACCCGGTCAGGCCGTGCGCTTTTATCCAGCGCGGCTGGCGGATGCATCGGCGCAATGGCAGGAGTTTGTGCAGTTTTTTGACTGGATATAGCCTGCAGAAAATGGATAGATGAGCCTCTGGAAGACAGAGGCTCATAAACGGATAGGCTTTAACGTGCAAGCGACGGACTAGCGGAAACGGCTGATTTGCTCGAGGGCTTTTTCCATTTGCGCAAAGTCAGGTGATGCGTTTTCTATGGGTCGATTGGTGTTATCCATGTATTGATATTGCCCTCCTGCACCCACTTCTAAAATAGTGTCGTCGGTCACTAACGCATAGCCGCTGTAGTTTGACGATAACACCCAATCTTGGCCAGGATTTGGCGCAAGTAAGTCATGACCAATCGCATAGCTGGCTGGATCGGAGGTTACGCCCAAATAATGCTTCATTAGGGTAGGCGCAACATCTTGGTGGCTGGTGAGTTGTTTGCCGGTATCGACCTGTTTTGCCTCGATGCCGGGGCCTATCATCGCGAAAGGCACGTGAATTTGTGGGTCAGTAAAATTGCTGTTATGCCCCCAAAAATTCAGCTGGTTGTCATTCATTTCTTGGCCGTGATCGCCAGTGAGCACAATCAAGGTATTATCGAACTCTCCGCTTTGTTTTAGCTCCTCAATGACCTTGGCCACCAAGCTATCCACGTAGCGCACGCTGGTCTTATAGCGATTGAAAAACGGTGTCGGGTCTGTCTCGTTATTTAGCTTGAGGTAGTTAATTTCGTCCAGCATCGGCTGATACTTGGGGGTAAAGTCCGCAGGAAAATCATAGCCATGTGGCGCATCGTAAAACAAAAACGAGAAGGTGGGACGGTTGGGGTCACGCTTTTGGTGCCAACGGATCCAATCTTGGGTGAGATCTGCGTCTAGCTCGGCGGGAGAGTCGCCCTCAGAGCCGTTACGTAAATCGGCTACCTTGGCAAACACGGTTTGGTTAAATTCCGGCTTTTCCAATTGCGCGGCGGTAAAAATACCCAGTTGATAATCGAGCGCCTGCAGACGATCCATCAGTACCGGTGATTGCTGATTGGCAAGAAAGCTATGCCAATAGGTGCCCGGCATGCCATAAAACAGGCCAAAAATGCCGGTACGGGTGGCGTTCCCCGTCGCAAGGTGATGTGAATAGGTACGACCATTTTGTGCCAGTGCCCAAAGGTTGGGCGTGTTGTCAGCATTGAAGGTATCGGCGCGCCATGAGTCAACCACCAAAAACATGATATTTACCGGTTGTTCAACCTGGATGGTTTCTAATGGTGAAAGTGGGTAGTTAAGGTCGGCTTCGCGATCTACATCCATCGCCTTTTGGCGCGCTAGAGCTTGTTCATCAATCCAACCATTTTTGCGCATCATACTGTTGGCGGTGGCTGGATAGAAAAGTGGCAAATAACGTTTCACCGTTGTCACGGGTTGGTACGCATAGGCAGCGGCCCAAATATGAATCCCGTGGGTGGCAAGCAAGGTAAGAAACGTGAGCAGCGCAAATTTTTTGCCGACTTTGTGCTGGTGGGAAAAACGTGTGCGCGACAACGAAGCCAAAAGTGCCCATTGCGCGGCGAGGCAGGCAATCACGCCACCTATTACCATCAGCCAAGTGATCAGCGGGAAGCTGACAATTTGCCCGGCGAGGATCAAATCCAGCACCATGGCATTAATATGGAATCGGTACTGGGCAAACACGATGGTATCGATGAAAAGCGTGATCACACCCACCGACGCAATCAAGGCGAGCAACGGTTGGCGCACCTTGGTGGGCAGCAATAGCAGCGGAAGTGTTATCAAGCCAACAATGGCGGCAAGTAAGGCCATTTGGCTAAAGGTACTGACCACGATAAAGGTGATGCCAAGTGGTTCTGTGGGAAAGCTAGGTAGAAACGCAAAGTAGCGGCTGGCTATTGCCATTAACACAAGGGCGTTAATGGCGATGAACCAGCTGTGTGTTTGAAGTCGCGATTTAAAAGACATGATTTCTCATCACAGTTAAGTTAATCAATCGGCAACATAATGGACGCGTTGCCGGGTTGTATGACGATGTGTGTTATCGAATAAGTAGGACACCAAAGTGATGCCATAAGATGGTAAGCCAGATTACACCTGCTAAAAGCAAACTGACAAACACCGCCGCAGAGCCGATGTCCTTTGCTCTGCCACTGAGCTCATGACGCTCTTCACCCACTCTGTCGACCACGGCTTCAATGGCGGAGTTAAGCAGTTCGACGATAATCACTAACACAATGACGCCGAACATCATCAAAGATTCCATCACAGGCAATTGTAGCCAGAGTAATACGGCTAGCGCCGCAACCAACAATACAACTTCTTGACGGATCGCGGCTTCATGGTGATATGCCGCTTTTAATCCAGCCCAAGAATAGCCAGTGGCTTTAATGATACGTATCAGCCCTCGCGGCTTTTCTGAGGGGGATGTATTAGCGCCCATAAATACATTCTCGTAACAATTTGATCGATAGGCTGGCATTTTACATTTAACCGAGCCAACTGCATAATCGGCGCGATAACTTAATTGGAATTTGTTATGCCTCTGTTTACTCACGCCCCACGCTCCCTGTGTTTTTTACGCCTATCTGCGATTGGCGATGTTTGTCATGCGGTCGCGGCGATTCAAGCCGTGCAGCGCCATTGGCCGCAGACGCAGATCACTTGGGTGGTTGGTAAAGTTGAAGCACAGCTTTTAGCCGGGCTTGATGGGGTGGAGCTGGTGGTGTTTGATAAAAAAGCGGGATTAGCAGGCATGCGTCACGTCTGGCGGCAGCTGAAAGGGCGCCGGTTTGATGCGTTAGTGCATATGCAGCTTGCTTTACGCGCGAGCTTATTGACTGTGGGGATCGGCGCGCGCTATCGCGTGGGATTTCACCGCCACCGAGCGAAAGAGGGACAGTGGCTGTTTACCAATAAACGGATCCCCGACACCCAATCTCGCCATGTGTTAGATAGCTTTTTCGCCTTCACTCAATATTTGGGTGTGCCAGTTACGCAGCCGCAGTGGCAACTACCACTTTCTGAAGACGATCATGCCTTTGCCAAAGCGCAACTCGGTGACAAGCCCACTGTCGTGATCAGTCCTGCCGCGAGTAAAGATGAGCGTAACTGGCTGCCAGAGCGCTATGCTGAATTTGCCGACTACGCGGTCGGTAAAGGTTATCAGGTGGTACTCTGTGGTTCACCGGCAGCGCGTGAAAAAACGCTGGCCGCCCGCATTATTGCCGACGCCAACGTACCACTGATTAACTTGGTGGGACAAACAAGTCTCAAGCAATTGGCCGCGGTGCTCGCACGTGCCGATGCGGTGCTAGCCCCCGATTCTGGCCCCGCGCACATGGCAACCACGCAAGGCACGCCCGTTTTAGGTCTTTACGGGCATAGTAATCCGAAGCGGACCGGCCCTTATAACAACCTCGCGGATGTAGTCAGTGTCTATGAAACCTTTGCTGAACAGCAACATGGCAAGCCCGTTGAGCAATTAGCATGGAGCACTAGGGTGAAAGGCGATCATGTGATGGCTGCCATTGATACACAGCAGGTGATCGACGCGTTTGAAACCATGATGGCGAAGCAATATCACTGAGGTTAGCGCGTAGGTTGATGATAAGGCGCCACCTACGCGCTTCTGTTTTACTTATTCGTCGTAGTGGGACGTATCAGCGCATGTTTTTCACTGTTGGCGTTAACCCTAAATCTTAGAAAGTTATGTTGAAGCTTTTGATAGCTTCTACCCCAGTTTGGCTCTGAATTTGTGACAGCTTCGCGTTCGTTAGTTAGTAATGAACGCCAAGGGTAGAGTTTTTTAGGCGATGATAGACGATATACCCCCTGCGAGTTGATAACTACAGAGTTATTGTAGCCATAATTAGAGACAGGCTGTTTTYGAAGCAAGTTTTCTCCGCCTAAACTCGAGTATAGCGAGTTGGATAAGCTAAAGTGATAGAGCGTAGGGAAAATATCGCGGTGTGAGCCGATACGCGTTGGGTCATAATAATAAGATGNAATAAGATGTTTGAGTTAGAATTTTTTTTGGTACTTTAAGAAAAAATGGAACAGCATAATTCAGTGCAATTTCGTTCTGTGCACCTTTTGATAAAAATCGTAAATGATGGTCCCCTGTTGCAGCAATAATAGTGCGCTCAGAAAGTGGTGAGTCATCAATTGCCTCTATGAAACCGCCTAAAGCATCGCTAGCATATTGGTAGGCTTTTAACATAGTACTTACTTCAACTGTTTCACCATGGACTCGACTTTTTAATCGTGGGCTCGCAGCGACYGGCTTCGCTTGATAGTTATCTGGCACATAAAAAGGGGAGTGGTTCGTCACCGTCATTATATAGATAAAGGTTGGTTTGGATGCTTCTTCAAGAATTTTTTGTGCTAACTTGAAAGTATATTCATCTGCGACTCCCCATGTCCCGGCACTTTTTTTCGCTGCGGGGAATGTATCGATAATTGTGTTTTCGTCGTAAACGTGATCAAATCCTTGCAACGGAAGGTAACGTGATAGATTTCTCCACATTGCATTGCCACCATAGATAAAAATGGTTTGGTATCCTGAACGCTCATAAGGTTCTATGGCACTATCTGACAGAGGTTTTGCACTATAAGTTGAGTGGCTTATTGTGGGGATGTCACTGTGAAAGAGCATCATGACGATGCTATCAATAGTGGCAGAAGTACTGGCTAAGAAACGCGTAAAAACGAATTCTTGTTGGAAGTAAGGGCGCAGCCTTCCCAATAAATCATTAGTTTCTTTATCATCCTCAACCAACATATTCATCCCCATGCCTTCCATCAAAGTCATAACGACATGAGGCGGGTTATTTTTTAAATAGTCGTTATTTAATGTTCTTTCAAAGGGAGTGGATTTGCCAAGCACAGCAAACATTTGTTCTCTTAATTCTTTTTCTTCTATCGAGGAGAGGATCTCTTGTTTTTGATAATCACTCCGTGCCCAATCAAGAGCCATAAAAGCATTGGGAACTGCTGCATTTAGTAATGGCAGCTCGGATACACTAGCATGATAGCGTTTAAGTGGTAGTGATCCTATCGAACCGCGAGCGACGATAAAATAAGCAACAACAAACGCTGCTATCGCCATGCAATACATGATATGTGATCTTATTGACAGGGATTGGTAACGTTCATTTGAGTTGTATGATTTGTATTTTATACAAAAAGTATGCCCGAGAAAAAATGCGATAATAATTGTGGCCATAACGCCTGAGAATAATGGGTAGCTTTGCCAAAGCGTATCCATGATTGCTTGAATATCATCGTCAAACAAACCAAATAGGAATACATCAAGATGGTTACCATATGCTAAAAAGTAGTAAACATTTATTGCAGAGGCTAGGATCATTAAGGCATAGATGACAGACGCATACCAACTCGAGATTTTTGTTATTTTTTGGAAAAAACGTGCCGAGGTGAGGCTTAATAAGCCAGCGAGTATCAATGGAGCAAAACCTATAGCTACTATTTTTGCGTCAAATCTGAATCCAACCCATAATGCCCTAAGTAAATCTTGAACGCGTGTGTCCAGTTCGATGTCAGTATTCACAAACCACAATAATGCCAGCCGCCCAAGAGTGAGAATGGCAAGCCCTGGCAATATATAGCGAAAACTCATTATAAATAAAAAACGAAAGCGATATTGATACATACCTTATACTTATAC
>NZ_MUFK01000045.1:0-22400 GCF_001996085.1 Salinivibrio sp. PR5 | reverse complement strand
AATGACGATATTATAACTGGACGAACAAACGAGTTCGGTCAATATTACAGAAACAATATCAGTTTTTTCCCGAGAAACTACGAAGTTCCAAACGTTGCCATTGGAAAGTGTACTAATAATTACAAATCAAAATATGCAGTTATTGGCTGTAATGTAGGAGACTTGTTCGGTAAAGAAGCGTCTTGTCTTAGTTTTTTATGCGATGGAATGAATGAAGAAGGATTATCTGCGGGAGTGCTATATTATCCTAAAATGGCAACATATGATGTTGTAGATTCAGCCACAGAAAAAATGATTGATATACTCGCTGCACCTTATTTGATCTTATCTCAATGTAAAAACGTTGCCGAGGCTAGAGAATATGTGGAATACCACCAGGGGAAATTTATAGTTCTAACTGGCACCGAATATCCTGGACACTTCTTATTTATCGATAGAGAAGGTGACGCAGCAGTCTTCGAGCCTGATCAAAAGGGTCGTATAGAAATAAAAGCGTCAAATGGTATTATGACTAATAGTCCTCAATATGAATGGCATCTAAAAAATCTAGGGGCATATTCAAACATTCAACAATTTGATACAGAAGACTCTGTTCTTCGAAACCTTGATGGTAGCTCTGTATTATCTCATGGCACATGCGGCGCTTTCGGTTTACCCGGTGATACATCGCCTAATTCACGTTTTATAAAAGCAAATTACTTAGCTAGTGCAAGCACTAAATCAAATGTCGTGACTGCAGAAGATGGTGTTCTTCGCCTTATTCGAATATTCAATAACTTTGATATTATTCCGGGAATGGCATTAAAGCGTTTACCTCAGAAAAAAAATGAAGAAGAAGCAAGCGGAGAGGTTCCCAACACAGCAGTAGATAATGCCGTTGAAACTGATTTTGAAAATACGGTTTCAGCTCATACAGATCACACGATTGTCAAAGACCTTACTAATCTCAAACTTTACTATAAAGACTGGGCAAACCAGTCAATACGGTATGTCAGCTTTGACGATTACAATCTTGATGGAAGCGAACTTCTAACGATCAAGATGGTAGAAGATCAATCGTTAAAAGCACAGAAAGTCATTATGAAGTAACCAAATAAAAATGAAGAGGAGGGGTTGAGCCCCTCCCCTAATTATTTTACACCCTGTTCAAATTTAAACCAAAACCATTCATTGTACAATGGCCGATTGTATTGCTTCCAGTTGCTGATTTTGTACTTGGATTTTCTCATCATTCAAGACCTGTTTGAGGCTTTGATGATCTGATCGCGGCTCGGATGATAAGTTCAATGATTTAGGAAACAACGCCGGTCAGGCCCATAGTCAATGCCTAAATCTATCTGCAGAGCTGTTTTTAATCTGCATCTAGAACATTGATATGTTGAGCTTATTTATTATACTCAACATCCTGCGCACCCATATGATTAGCAAATTCTTCACCTTGTTACGTATCGCTGACTAGAATTAGTGCTATACATCCTGTTTAACGAGTGAGCGAGCCTTGCTGAGTTTATGTCGACGCCCTGTTGTACGCGTGCTGTTGGTGATACTGCTGTTGGGAATGACCGGCTTGGTCCATGCGGCTACGCCAACTGTGCGTTTAGTCACGCTAGAATACCCACCCTATATTCAGACTTCAGACGGCTCCCTTGATGGTGTAGCGGTACGAGTTGTCCGCCAAACTTTTGCCAAGCTCGGTTATGAGGTAGAAATTGAAGTACTGCCATGGGCGCGAGCACTCTATCAAGTCCGAACCGGCTTAGCGGATGGTATATTCACCATATTCAAAACGTCAGAGCGCGAAGCCTTTCTCGATTACTCTGAGCAGGTTTTATTCCAGCAAGGGATCCGCTTAGTTCATCGCCACGATGTCAGTGTCTCTGAAGATACCATTCAATCGTTTAATTTTAGCGCATACTCCGTCTGCGTGATCAATCAAGTCAGTTACGGCAGCCGAATGGATGCTGCCTTGGCACAAAATCATTTCGATCAGGTTTTCCGCCTAACTCGCGCGCCACAGTGCCTTCGGATGTTGGAAAGTGGCCGAGCACGCCTGTGGCTCAGCAACCATTTTGGTGCACGCGCGCTGATTAATCAGCTTAATATGAAGGATGTTGTCGAGATCAACCCCCATCCTATTGAAGACACCCCCAGTTACATTGCCTTCTCTAAAGTGCAAGAGCTATCAGCTCTACGCGACCAATTTGATCACGCGTTAGCAGACATGAAAGCCACCGGAGAGTATCAAGCCATCATTGATGACTTTTTTAATGATTAATCGCTGACATTCCCGCACAAGGTTTTAAAAGCGACTGACAAACGCTTGACAGATTGTTCTCCCGACATCGCTACATTCTGTGCCATCTGAACAAGCAGCATTAAGGCACACTATGAAACCTATCGCTCTCACTCTCCTACTTACACTGGGTCTCACTACTCAAGCGGTGGCGAAAGAAAAAACCAATATCTCGGCGGGTCTTGCCGTCGACCAACAACTGAGTGCAGTCCTAGAAGTCGACGATCAATACCGTTTTACCCTTGGCAATGACGGCACCGCATTTGATTACCTTTTCCAACACGGCACTTTTGATAATCCCGATATCCCGGTTGATTGGTATGTGGGCGCTGGTGGATGGGCCGAGTGGGATGATGATTATGGTGTTCGTTTACCGATTGGACTCGATTGGGCCATCACCAAACAAATCAGTGCTTACGGTCAGGTGCATCCAGAAGTCAATTTCCACGATGGTCCAGAACTGCAACTTGGCGGCGCGCTGGGTGTAACCTACGCGTTTTAGATAGATCCATTCTCATCACGCCAAATCATGCATACAAGCGAGCCTTATCAAGGCTCGCCGTATTTTTAGGAGTGATTTATCCATCGGCTATGGCATCCGGCATGAAGAAAATATGTCATTATCGGGCTGATAGACACGTGTTTCTATGTCCATCACGCCAAGTAACGAATGAAAGATATTATCGTGAGAGTAATGGCCTGCCTCCATCGCCTTTTCACGCAAACACGAGGTGTTGATAGACTTGGCTTGCTTAAATCCATCAGAGAGCCATACCATCAACGGCACTTTCTTCTGGTAATCAGGGGCGAAACGATAAGGAAGACCATGCAAGTAAACCCCATTCTCCCCCAATGATTCACCATGATCAGAGACATACATCATCGCAGTGTTATACTGATCACTTTTCTCTTTTAATGTTTCAATCACTTTGCTCAACACATAGTCCGTATAGCGGATGGTGTTGTCGTAGCTGTTGATAATATTTTCTGTTTCGCAGTTTTCAATATCTGAGCGCGCACAGTCAGGCTGGAAATACGCCATGTCTTTGGGATAACGCTGAAAATACGTGGGGCCATGACTGCCAATAAGATGTAAAAATATCATACGATTACCTTTCATCTCGTCGATATCTTTACCAATACTTTCAACAATAGCCATGTCGTAGCATGTACTACCATTACAGAACTTATTATTTCCGCGCCTATCGATCTCTATGTATTTTACATTTTTAGCCACACCTTTATCGCCACCATCATTATCTTTCCAAAGCACATCAACCCCAGCGCGTTTTAATACATCAAGAACATTATCTTGATGTTCAGCGATATCACGATCAAATGTATGATGTGATAAATTTGAAAACATACAAGGAACGGAAATTGCCGTTGCCGTGCCACATGAAGCGACATCCTGAAATGAAATAATACCCTGCTCAGCGGTATAAGGGTTGGTTTTTCTACCATAACCGTTGACCTGATAGTTTTGACTACGTGCGGTTTCACCAACAACGAAGATAAATACACTAGGCTTATCCAATGACTGATGAATCGCTAAGTCTGATTGCTTCGCATCTTCGCCCAGCTTTACGTAAGGTATCGGCGACGAAAAGTATTGCTCTTTCACATAACCAGAGAGACTATAGACATATTGTGTCGGTATAATCAATTTTCTAAGGTAGCTATTGTTTCTTCCTACGGATGCATAGTCTTGATAGTAAAAAACAAATATAATCGCAAGCGAAATTACCGATACAGTGATGGATATTAGCTTATCTCGTAATAAAGGCAGCCACATTTTTCCGGCTGGCTGAATGGTGCAGCGCATTATAAAAATAGCGGGAGTCACACCAATGGCCAGCACCCAAACAAGTGCATAAAAACTTAAATATGCGCTTGCCTCTCCGGCATCTGTTTCGACAATATTAGTTATCATATCTTTATCAAACATGACACCATAATTGTACTCAGCGTAACACACCATGCTTGAGAGGATCACTAAAATAACAAAAAAGGGCTTAGTTATTCTCGGCCAAGAGAATAACGAAAAAATAATGTTTAAAGCAAAGAATAAGAACAGAGGGATAGAAATAACAAAGCCCGCCTTCACCTCTTCAATTGATGAAAAAATACTTTGCAACTCTTTATAAAAGGGAACATTCATCACAACGGAAAAATAGATTGCAACCAATGCAGTAAACATCGTGATGCTTATGCCGCTTTTATTATTATAACTTTTTCTCATTTTATATTTACCGCACATGACACCCACACAAACAGGGCGAGAAAAATTGAAACAAACACGGCAGATGAACCAATATCCTTTGCCTTCTTACTGACTACATGCCACTCATCACCAATACGATCGATCGCGGCCTCAATGGCTGAGTTTACTAACTCAGCAATAAGGACAAGCCCTAAACTCGCTACCATTAAAATGCGCTCGGTCGAGGTGACTGGAATAAAGTAGGCTGTGATCATAAGAACAAAAGCAATCACACTTTCTTGCCGAAATGCCGCTTCAGACTTCCACGCCGACTTTAACCCCATCACTGAATAACCTGTCGCATCTATCATTCGATAAATGCCGGTTTTTCTTGGTTTCATGTTATTTTTACTGTCTGGTTATTTGAGAAGCGCTTGAATATATAGGAAGGCGTTTAAATACTCTGTCCATACTTTGTATGGCTGTGTCATCGTTTGTCGATCATAGTGAGAGTTAGCGAGCAATATGAACAACATCATTTCATCTAAATAAACGGGCAGTATATCTGTTAATCTAGCCAGACTCACTCAACAATAGTAAGTGGATACAATAAGTATTCAGTGTAAAGTCGCTGTCATCCAAAGATGAGGTTAGATCGTAGTCATAGCCGTAACCCCCAAATAAGGACGCGACATGCTCTCATTTTTAAAGCCGAATCCGGTTAAAAAGCTTAAAAAGCAGTACGAAGCTAAGCAACAACAAGCCTTTCAGGCGCAGCGCAACGGCGACATCCGTGGTTATTCACTGCTCACCGAAGAAGCAGAAAAGATTGACCAACAAATCAAAGAATTGGAAAACAATGCTTAGCCATTTGAGACATGGCTAAACTGCCGTTTTACCAAGCGTTGGTACAGAGGGCAGCGTGCCAGCAGGTCGGTATGGCTGCCTACATCAACAAGCTTGCCTTGATCCATCACGACAATGCGGTCAGCATGCTGAATGGTCGATAAGCGGTGAGCGATAATCAAGGTAGTGCGGTCACGCATTAAAGCCGCCAAGCCTTGCTGCACCGCATGCTCACTTTCGCTATCAAGGGCACTGGTGGCTTCATCGAGCAATAAAATTCGTGGATCCTTGAGAATCGCGCGGGCAATCGCAATTCGCTGTCGTTGGCCGCCCGAAAGCCGCACGCCTCGCTCACCTAAAAAGCTGTGATAACCATCCGGTAATTGCTGAATAAAGGCATCAGCGTGCGCTTGAATCGCCGCCTCTTTGACGGCGTGCTCACTGGCGCCTGGCCTGCCGTAGCGAATATTGCCTATTACATCATCGCTAAACAGAGCGGGTTGTTGTGGCACCAGTGCCATTTGTTGGCGCAACGCTTGCGGGGATAAGCGACGAATATCTTGCCCGCCCAGCCTAATCGCACCTGACTGCGGATCATAAAAGCGTTGCAGTAATTCAAATACGGTAGTTTTCCCCGCTCCCGACGGTCCGACTAAGGCGACGACTTCACCGGGCCGAATCACAAGGTTCAACGCATCAATCGCTGCTTGATGAGGACGCGTGGGATAATGAAAATGCACCGCTTCAAAGCGAATATCGTTGCTTAATGATTGGGCATCGACACTCGGCGAGGTGGCGGGAGTGCGAATATGGCTTTGCACGTGCAACAGTTCCACCAAGCGCTCCGTCGCGCCTGCCGCACGCTGCAACTCCCCCATCACTTCCGACAAGGTAGCCATCGAAGAGGCAACCATGATGGCGAAAAACACAAACGCACCCAGATCCCCTGCTGACATAGTACCTTGAATCACATCGCGACCGCCAACCCACAACATGCCAGTAATGGCGCTGAACACAATCACGATCACGCCGGAAATAAGAATGGCTCGTTGTTTGACGCGCTCGCGTCCGATCTGATAGGCGCGCTCCACCTCTTGCCCAAATGCGGCTTTGGCGTGATCTTCTACCGCGAAGCTTTGCACGGTTTTAATATTGGTGATGGCTTCACCGGCATAGCTGCCTACATCTGCCATCGAATCTTGGCTTTGCCGCGACAATGCCCGCACACGACGGCCATAGATAAGTATTGGCACCAAAATAAAAGGCACGGAGGCCAGCACAATCAAGGTCAGTTTAATATTGGTGGCAAACAGCATGATGATGGCGCCCACACACATCAGTGCACTGCGCATCGCCATGGAGAAGGAGGAGCCGATGATGTTTTGCAGCAAGCTGGTATCTGTGGTGATCCGCGACATGATTTCGCCACTGCCGTGGGTTTCAAAATAGCTCGGATGTAGGCCAATCACATGATCAAACACCGCTTGGCGAATATCGGCACTGACCCGTTCACCCACCGATGACACCAGATAGAACCGGAAAAAGGTGCCGATCGCGATCAATACCGTGATCAGCAAAATAAACTGGACCGCATTACCCAGCTCAACCAGTGATTGCTGTGCAAAGCCTTGGTCGATCAAAAGGCGAACGCCGTGTCCGACCGAGAGCGTCAATGACGCGGTAAACACCAAGGCCAACAATGCCGCGCTCACTTGCCAGCGATAAGGGCGAATAAACGCGATGAGTTCCCACAGAACCGTCAGATTTTTACTGTTGCGACTTGAGGAAGATGGCGTCGAGGCGGCGCGCGTTAAAGCGGAATTAGCCATAAGCTCTACTTAGTGCTGTCCTTGCACATTTAGGGGCGAGTGAGCAGGATCATTAACTCGCGATTGTCGTTGATAAGCGCATCGATGGTGCATGCATCAAACTCCTCTAAAAAGGCTTGTTTGGCTTTCACCATATGATTGCACGACACATCAAACAAGCGTATCACCTCGGTAATGTTGGTAAGCTCACCTTCTGGCAAGGAGGCCAGAAAAATCAAGGTGCGAAGTCCGTAATCTGTAAAGCGGTTTCGTTGCACGCATTCAATCATTCTGTCCACACTCTCGCGCGTCAGCCGCGCCTATTCAAACACAACTTCGCGAGCTTGGCGTGCCTGACGAACAGTTCCATTATGAGTGCTTTGGGCCACACAAGGCCTTGTAGTGCTTTATTAAGCTAGGGTTATTCAGCTTTTTAGAACAAGATGCTCAATCTTACGCCGTGTTCGCACGGCGTTTTTGTTTCTACACTGCAGCTATTGTTCAGTGTCACCGCTGTTCAACATCGAATCAGTGAGGAGAAGCATTATGATCACAGTACGTCACGCCAACGATCGCGGTCAGGCCAACTTTGGCTGGCTACAAAGCCGCCATACTTTTTCATTTGGTAGCTATTACGATCCTCATCATATGGGCTTCTCTGCCCTGCGTGTGATCAATGATGATATCGTCTCGCCCGCCGCAGGCTTTGATACCCACGGACACCGTGATATGGAAATCATCAGTCTGGTGCTGGAAGGGGAAATAGAGCACAAAGACAGCCAAGGCAACCGACAAACTCTACCCGCTGGTGAGTTCCAGCTGATGTCGGCTGGGCGCGGTATTTATCATAGCGAGTATAATGCATCGTCAACCCAAGCCTTGCGCTTTCTGCAAATTTGGATTGAGCCCAATGAGCAAGGCGAAGAGCCGGGTTATCAGCAAAAAGACTTTGGCAAGCAGGCTGGCTTTACCGTTATCGCGACCCCAACCGGAGAAAATGGCACCTTACGCATCAAACAAGATGCACGTTTGCTACAGCTGATTCTACCGCCCAGTGAATCGGTTACCTTGCCTTTGGAGGCAGGGCGCCATGCCTATGTACATCAAGTCGCGGGCACGCTCGACGTTGAAACGACATCTCTGGCCCCCGGCGATGGCGCAAAAATTGAAGATATCCATCATGTAACTTTTAGCAATAAGGGCAGCGAAACCAGCCAAGCACTGGTGTTTGATCTCCCCTAACGCGCGGATTCAGCCGCTCTGGCCTGCCGGTCTATTTGCGCGGCAGGCCTTACTCTGTGTACACTGCGCCCTTTCTTCATATATGAGAGGTTGAATGCTCACTCTATCGAATAAGGTGGCAATTCCCGACAATGAGATTGAGCTCACGGCCATCCGCGCCGCAGGGAAAGGCGGGCAAAACGTCAACAAAGTATCGAGCGCTATTCATCTGCGCTTTGACATCCAAGCCTCGTCACTGCCTAATGCGTATAAAGCCCGATTAATGGCTCTGTCTGATTCGCGCATCTCCAAAGAGGGCGTCATAGTCATAAAAGCGCAAAACTATCGCACTCAAGAGCTAAACCGAGAAGACGCGCTAGAGCGCTTACAGGCGTTAATCAAAAGCGCGATGGTAGAGCAAAAAAAACGTAAACCCACCAAGCCTACCAAGGCCTCACAACGACGCCGCGTGGATGCTAAAAAACGTAAGAGCCAAACTAAGTCACTACGAGGAAAGGTGGCTCCTTAACCGTTTCACGCCACCACTTTATTTCGACCACCCGCTTTAGCTGCATACAAATTCGCATCCGCTTGCCGGTTAATTTCTTGGGCACATTTTGATGCCTCGCTTTGCGTGATCCCGATACTGACCGTGACTGGAATGGCGCGCTGCTGATAAACAATGGGGGTTTTCGCAATACTCTTGCGGATTCGCTCTGCCATCGCCAGCGCATCATGATGAGAAACACCTTCTAAAAGAAGACAAAACTCCTCTCCCCCTTGCCGGAATACATTGTCACTCCCCGCGACCTCAACCATGGTGTTCACCACCGATTGCAACACGACATCGCCGCCATCATGGCCATATTCATCATTAACCGCTTTAAAATGGTCAATATCCAGTACCAGAAGATGAAACTCGGCCTGCTGATCTTGTAATGCTTGATAACGATGCTTCAAAGCAAGGCGGTTATTAGCTCCGGTTAGCGGGTCACATGTAGCCAGTTTACTCAGCTTGTTTTCCGCCAATACGCGATTGATTTCATAGGCATGTGAGACAACGGCAATGGTGACGTAACAAAACGAAAAGTTAAGCATCATCGTCAACATATCGAAATACTGCTCAGTATCAAACTGAAAAGCGATATTAACCATTTGGATGAGAAATAAAGAAACAGTGGCCAAAAACCCCGCTTTGTATCCTAACAGTAGGTAATAAATAATGGGGAAAACTAACGTCCAAAAGAACGCGCCAGTGTCCGTTGGCTTCAAAACCGTTCCCGCAATCACCAATAGTGTCAAGCTGGCCGACATGATGTATTTGTGGCCATTAAAAATGGTCGTTTTAGAGGTTTGTCGATATACGTGCCAAGAGTAAAGCGCGTACAGCATCACAAATGACGCATAGATATAGCTTTGACTAACAAGGATATTACCAATCGCCACCAAAACCGCTAAACCACCCACCCCAAGGCTCAATCCTTTCAGCACTTTGAGGCGCAACTCAAAACTACTATTGAGCTCACTCATTTCCACTATCCATTCTCTTTGGCCCAATTTTTTGACATAACCTATGATAGCCTTGTTCATATAACATGTTAATAATAAAGGTATCAGTGAATATGTGTACACGCATATTTAATAATCTAAATCGTCAGTTTCCTGTCACTGCGCGCAATATGGACTGGTTTTGGCCCATTAATACCTATTTCTATCGTTTCCCAAAAGGTATGAAAAGTCGAGGACTCGACGCCAAGTCTGCTAGCCAGCTCGGTATTGGTAAGCATCAGATTCTGCAATGGCGCTCGGAATACGCTAGTCTGGTCACCGTTATGGGTAGCGACAAGAAAGGTTATGCCGCAGTGGACGGCCTCAACGAAGCCGGATTGGCTGTAAATGGCCTATATGACTCAGATGTCAGTTACGGGCCGGCAACCGGAGACGGACAATTTTTGAGTGCTAACCGCTGGGTGCAGTTTGTATTGGATTGTTTTGCCAACGTGCATCAAGCGATTCAGTTTTTTACCTCAAACACGATCACCATCGTTTCAGAGCGCTTACCTGATACATCGGAAACCGACTCCCATTTGCACATATCACTTTCCGATGCCGATGGAAATGCCGGAGTGATCGAAGTGCGAGACGGCGTTTTTCAACTCTATGAAAGCCATGACGATACCGTTGTGACCAACCAACCCGACTATAAAACGCAACAAACGCTAAAGGCTTACTGGAATTATACGTGGGGACTTGACCCCAACAATCCTATTGCTCACCCGGTTTATTCGGCACCCGGTGGCAACAGTGCTACGCAACGCTTTGAGCGAGCGAGCTACTACTTAATCTTTAGCCAGCCCGCGCAAAACCGGCGAGAAGCGGTTTATCAAGCACGTTCACTCGTGGCTACGTGCGCCGTTCCTGTCAATTTTAACCCTTATCACACAGAAAAAGCGTCTTACACCATTTGGACCAATGTGGCTGATCACCGTAAGAACGTTTATTACCTTGCCAACACCTTAACCATGGACACAGTATCGATACGTTTTTCATCGGACCAACAATATTGTGAGCGACTACAGCTGCAAGAAGAAAAGTCGACAGAGTCCGTTTGCCCTCTTCAATCGGGTGATGTGAGTTGCTATCTGACCAAATGTGAAAATCCATTCGTCTAACACTAATATGGAGCAAACGCCGTCAAACTCTTGTCTAGCGGTTTTGTTCTCATCCCCGATAACACCTCATACCTTTTTGCTTGCTTATCCGACATGGGATTGCTCTAATGTTACAAGTAACATTTTCAGCTAGTGCATTGAGATGAAAGACAAAAGAAATCGCGCTACCTTACAAGATATTGCCGATCGCGTTGGGATGACCAAAATGACAGTCTCACGCTACATGCGCAATCCTGAGTCAGTCGCGCCCGCGACACGCGACAAAATTGCGACGGTGATTGAAGAATTGGGGTACATTCAAAATCGCGTCCCTGCGATGCTGTCTAAATCATCAAGTAAAGCCATTGGTATTGTGCTCCCCTCGCTGTCTAACCAAGTCTTTGCTCATTTGGTACAGGGAATTGAACGCGTCACCAAAGCGCATGGCTACGACATTTTGATTACGCACGCCGGTTATAGCGAACAAGCAGAGGAAGAGAAAATTGCCTCTTTGCTGTCTTATCAAGTGGATGGTTTGATCCTCACTGAAACTAACCACACCCCACGCACGTTACAAATGCTAAAGACTGCCGCTGTTCCTGTGGTAGAGACAATGGAGCTTCCAGAAAAGCCAATTGATATGGCCGTTGGGCTTGATCATGGGCAAGCCGCTTATGATGCGGTTCAAGCCATGATCAATAAAGGGAAAACGCAGATCGTGTACTTGGCGGCTCGGTTAGATACCCGTACTCAGCTGCGGCAACAAGGGTACGAACGCGCGATGATACAAGCAGGACTCACCCCTCGCTGTGTTGCCACCGAAGAGCATTCTTCATTTAGCTTAGGCGAAACGCTACTCAACCAAACCTTGGCTCAGTATCCCAACTGTGACGGGCTGTTTTGTACTAATGATGACCTCGCCGTCGGTGCGTTACTCGCGTGTCATGCCAAAGGCATTGCTGTTCCGCAAACCCTCAGTATTGTTGGTTACAATGCGCTCGATATTGGCACTGTAGTCAGTCCTACACTGACGAGCGTCGCGACGCCGCGTGATTTGATTGGTGAGCGCGCTGCGACACTGTTGATTCAAGCGTTAAGCGGCGAAACTATCGCCGAAAAAATACAAGCTGTTCCACACACCATCACAAGCGGCGGCAGCCTATAACCATCACCGTTAACTGGGCGATCACGAAAATAAATAGCTCGCCCCTTCGTCGGCGCGTGATACCTGCTGACGCGCCGCAGCAAACCAATCACGTCCCCACGTATGGGTCGCTTGAGGCGGCTCTGCTACGGGACGCTGAGATAAATCAGCATGGCAAGTCAACTCGCCAGCCTTCGCGTCCAATGTGATCATATCGCCGTCTTGCACACTCGCCAATGCACCGCCATGCATGGCTTCAGGACAGACGTGTAAAGCGGCAGGGACCTTGCCCGATGCACCCGACAACCGGCCATCTGTCACCAGTACGACCTGATAACCCATTTTTTGCACATTGCCAAGAATAGGCATGAGCTTATGCAGCTCTGGCATGCCATTCGCGGCAGGGCCATTAAAACGCACCACCACAATCACATCTTGGTTGAGCTCACCACGCTGATAAGCCTGCTCGACTTGGTGCTGACAATCAAACACCCGCGCGGGCGCACAAACCACACGGTGCGCAGGATCTACGGCAGAGACTTTGATCACTGCATTACCCATATTGCCAGACAGCATGCGCAAACCACTGGTTGGACTGAAGTGTGAGCCGGGCTGAGCGATGACCGCTGTGTCGGTTGATGGAGGGGCTGCTTCCCAAACAAGCTGCCCCTGAACTAATCGTGGCGTGGTCAGTTGGTCGCTAAACTGGCCGACGGCAGGCAAGGTATCGGCATGTAGTAACCCAAGGGTATGCAGATGCGCCATCAGCGTGGGCACGCCCCCTGCCGCCTCAAAGGCATTAATATCAGCCGGCCCGTTGGGATAGACCCGAGCCAATAAGGGCACAACATGAGAAAGCGCATCCATATCTTCCCATGTTAGGATGATGCCAGCGGCACGCGCCATCGCCACCAAGTGAATCGTATGGTTAGTGCTACCGCCCGAAGCCAACAACGCGACCACACCGTTTACTACGCTTTTTTCGGTCACCACATCGGCGAGAGGTCGATACGTCGCACTTCCCGCACATTGGGAGGCTAACGCTGTTGCCGCATAGCGGGTCAGCGCTTGGCGTAATGCAGAGTTGGGGGCGACAAAAGCCGCACCGGGAAGGATCAATCCCATGGCTTCAAGCACCAGTTGATTGGTGTTGGCCGTGCCATAGAAGGTGCAGGTTCCCGAACTATGATAAGCTTGGCATTCCATGGCCAATAAAGCCTCTTTGCCAAGATTGCCTGCCGCATAGGCTTGGCGCACCGCGACTTTTTCTTCGTTACTTGTCCCCGAGGCCATTGGGCCGGAGGGTACAAATAAGGTCGGCAAATGGGCATAAGCGAGCGCTCCCATCAATTGCCCGGGGGCAATTTTATCGCAGACACCAAGCAGCAATGTTGCATCATATACGTTATGACTCAGCGATATCGCGGTTGCCTGAGCAATCACATCACGTGAAAACAAGGACATCTCCATTCCCGGCTGGCCCTGTGTGACACCATCACACATCGCGGGCACACAGCCTGCAACTTGCGCCGTATGGCCCAAAGGTTGAAGCGCCGCTTTGATTTGGTCAGGGTAGTCAGCATAGGGCGCGTGCGCGCTAAGCATATCGTTATAGGCGCTGATAATCGCCACATTGGCGGTGGTCATATCCAGCATGTGTTGTTTATCTTGCTGACACGATGCCGCCACGGCGTGAGCCATGTTGCCGCAAGACAGGGTGGTTCGCGCCTTCCCTGTATCAGCTTGCTGTTGAGTCTGACGCAAAAACGCGGTGCGCGTCGGTTGGCTGCGCTGGCGTAACGCTTCTGTCACGGCCATTAAAGTCGGGTGTGTCATTTCCGATCCTCCATGGCTGCTAAGGCATGCACGGCACGTGTCACCACAGTATCAATGTCTGCATCAATGGCAACGCGGACAACATCAGGCTCATCGTCACCCGGCGCCTCCAACGTCGCAAACTGGCTATCCAGCATATGGGTTTTCATAAAATGCCCTTTGCGCGCTCTCAGTCTTGCGAGGATCAGTGCGTAATCGCCGTCGAGAAACAAAAAGGTGACGTTCTGGTTGCCCTCACGAATGAGATCGCGATAACGACGTTTCAAGGCAGAGCATACAATCACGCCATATTCTTGTTTGTGTTCGAGACTGAAAGCAGCGTCACGGATCCGGCATAGCCATGGCGTGCGGTCATCATCGTTAAGCGGCTGCCCACTTGCCATTTTCTCGATATTTGCCCGTGGATGCAGATCATCACCATCGATGAATTTGGCCTTCAAGCGCGCTGCCAATTTCATGCCTAGGGTGCTTTTCCCCGAGCCACTGACGCCCATCACAATCACACTGCCAATTGCCATACCGACTCCTTAGCGAGATTTTAACCAGATCTCATTTTTGATAACGCATTCAATAATTGTCTTTATCTTAGTGTGGTTACCGGTAACATGTTACCGGTAACTATGAGATTTGTGAAGTTTGACACAAACATCCTGGTCGGAAGAGGTGAGCCATGGAACTACTCGCACAAAGCCCTGAACCCACTACCCTACTCTTGATAGCATTGGGCGCTATCGCACTGTTATTACTCCTAATAATGAAGCTGAAGGTGCATGCATTTGCCTCTCTCACGCTAGTCAGTTTAGGTACCGCATTGGCCACGGGGATACCCGTCGATAAGGTGGTACCAACTATGATGAGCGGCTTTGGCGGCACCTTAGCATCGGTCGCTTTGCTGGTCGGGCTTGGCGCGATGATCGGGAAGATCCTCGAAGTCACCGGTGGTGCGAATGTGCTCGCCGATACACTGATCGCTCGGTTTGGCGAAGCGCGTGCTCCCTTTGCACTCGGGATCGCCTCGTTACTGTTCGGTTTCCCTATCTTTTTTGACGCTGGGCTAATTGTGATGATGCCCATCATGTTTAGTGTCGCGAAACGCTTAGGTGGCTCCCCCATAAAGTATGCTCTTCCCGTCGCGGGGGCGTTTGCGGTTATGCATACCTTCGTTCCGCCACATCCCGGTCCAGTTGCTGCCTCAGATTTACTCGGCGCCGACATGGGCCTGCTTCTCGTCGTCGGGCTGCTGGTTTCGCTCCCCACTTGGTATTTAGGGGGTTATTTATTTGGCTTGTATGCGGGTAAGAAATTCAATATCCCACTCGCAAAAGCGTTTTTAAACACCGAAGTCATGTTTAAAAGCAAAAAGGATTACCCCGCCTTTTCAACTGTATTAATGATTTTATTGCTCCCAGTGCTACTCATTTTCCTTGATACAGGCCTGAACGCGCTGAGCGTGGCGGGTATGGTCAACGGGGAGAGTGCTTGGGTCGGCTTTTTGCGTATGCTGGGTAAAACACCCGTTGCACTGCTCATCACCCTATTGACCTGTTTACTGGTGTTCGGCCAAAAGCTGGGTAAGAGTAAAATGGAAAAGCTGTGCTCTGATTCGTTAGCGCCAATTTGTGCCGTCATTTTGGTGACCGGCGCCGGCGGCATGTTTGGGGGTGTCTTGCGCGCGAGCGGTATCGGTCAGGCACTTGCCACCATGCTATCAGACACAGGTATGCCAATCATTCTGGCTGCATTCGTGATTGCCACCTGCTTGCGCGTTGCACAAGGCTCCGCCACCGTCGCACTCACCACCACGGCCGCACTTATCGCGCCCACCGTGTCGCATACTGTGGGCTTATCCCAATTGGATTTGTGTTTTATTGTCATCGCAATTGCAGGTGGGGCTACCGTTTTATCGCATTTCAACGACTCTGGCTTTTGGTTGGTATCGCGACTGCTCGAAATGGATGAAAAAACCACACTTAAAACTTGGACTGTGATGGAAACCCTGCTCGGAACCATCGCGTTTGTTATCGTAGCGCTGTTAAGCGTTTTACTGTAAGGGATCTTCATGACTGAACTGAATCAACGCCTTAAGGCGATACGCATCGTGCCGGTAATTGCGATTAATCATGCGGAAGATGCCGTACCGCTCGCCAAAACCTTGGTCGATAATGGCCTACCCTGCGCCGAAATTACTTTTCGTACTGAGGCAGCCGCAAACGCTATCCGTCAAATGCGCGATGCGTATCCCGAGATGCTGATTGGTGCCGGAACCGTACTCACACCAGCGCAAGTCGACGCCGCAATAGATGCAGGAGCGGATTTTATTGTTAGCCCCGGGCTCAACCCCATCACAGTAAAACACTGTCAACAACGTGATATTGCCATTATCCCGGGGATCAACAATCCCAGTTTAGTCGAGCAAGCCATGTCGCTGGGGCTAGATACCGTGAAATTTTTCCCCGCGGAAGCGTCAGGCGGCATTGCGATGTTAAAAGCGCTCTCTGCGGTGTATCCCGTCAGTTTTATGCCGACCGGCGGCGTGAGTGAAGAGAACGTGAGCGATTATCTCGCCTTACCCAAAGTGCTGGCATGCGGTGGCACTTGGATGGTGCCCGCCACGCTCATTGATGCCAAAAAGTGGGACGAGATTGCGCGTCTCGTCCAAGCCGTAGCGGCTTAA
Organism: Salinivibrio sp. PR5; assembly: GCF_001996085.1. Lineage (NCBI taxonomy): Bacteria > Pseudomonadati > Pseudomonadota > Gammaproteobacteria > Vibrionales > Vibrionaceae > Salinivibrio > Salinivibrio sp. PR5. Next base: position 5,724 of record NZ_MUFK01000045.1, on the reverse strand, counting down.
CTAAAACGATGGCCCGCCGCGTTTGCGTGGGCCATCGCGCTTCCATTTCATCCCGTCTCTTTTCCTTCTGTGAATAGTACCGACCAATAAACACGGATCCTCTCCACTAAGCGCCTAATTTATTCATATACTGTTTAGAGTGTGTTCACCCTACGTGGTGGTGAATCGGATTGGCAAGGGATAGGGGTAGGATTTATGTGGAAACCGGGTGCTTGTTTGCGGTGGGCCCAGCGGGTAGTTTTCACACTCATATGCTGTATAACTCTCTCAGTCAGTGTGTCTGTTCACGCTACGCGTGCGGACGACCAATCCACCGTTAAACCGACTCTAAAAGTTGCGAACTCTCACTCCTGGCGACCCTTTTCATATCTTGACCGCAACCAAGAACCCAAAGGTATTCTAATTGATTTTTGGCAAGAGTTCGGTACCCGCAATGGCTATGATATCGAGTTTTTACTGACCGATTGGCAAACCTCCATTGACTTGGTTCGCTCTGGACAGGCCGATGTACACGCTGGCTTATTACAGTCACCAGAACGTCTCACGTTTATGGACTTCGGTACGCCGCTTTTTGCCATCGACACGCAAGTTTTTTTCAGTCAATCCATGATGGGTATATCCGCTGACTATGTGCTGGCTGGTGAGACAGACAATGTGATAGGCGTGGTCAAAGGAGGGTACGAGCAAGAGTTTATGGAAACCACGTTTCCTTTGGTTTCACTACGCCTTTTCCCCAACAACCAAGCGATGCTTGATGCGGCATTATCCGGTGAACTACACGCTTTCGTTGCCGACTTACAAGTCGCGAATTATCATCTTTACACCACCACCAATCAGAATCTCTTTATTCCGGTTCGCCATCTTTATACCGAAACCCTGTATGCAGGATTTGCAAAAGGCAACACAGCTTTGCTCAATCAAGTGAGCAATAAGTTTAACTGGCTAGATGATGATACCAAACGCCAGCTCCTAAACCGTTGGGTCTACTATGATGTCGAGACTGTTTATCCCGCTTACCTGTTTCCCACACTGATTACCCTTGGCGTCTTGATCGTGGTCAGTTATATTTTGCTGCTTAAGCGAAATGTTCGTCAAAAGACGCGCGCGTTGCAAACCGCCAATACCCAACTCCAAGAACAAGCCATCACTGACTCATTGACACAGCTACATAACCGGCGTTTTTTTTATCAGTGTTTAAAAGAAAAACAAGGGGAGCCGAAAAACATGGCACTGATGGTCTTTGACATTGATGATTTCAAAGCTTTTAACGACGGATTTGGTCACGCGCATGGTGACGAAGTGATCTGCTTTGTCGCGGAGACGGCCAAGAGCCTGCTACCCAATGATGCGGTACTTGCACGCATTGGCGGTGAGGAATTTGGGGTCCTTCATCCCTTTTCCAGTGCTGAACGTGCACTCTCGCAAGCGCGGTTATTGTGCGATGAAATTGCGCGACAAAGCCTCGCGCGCTTTAATCATCCCATGCCTGTGACGATCAGCCTAGGTGTGGCCTATTATCCTGATGGGCTCAGCGATAGCGAAATCGTCGAAGCAGACAAAGCTATGTATCAAGCCAAAAAGCAAGGCAAGCACTGCGCCGTACTCAATGTAATTTAACCACGGTACTGGCTCTGATTAGCAGTCAAAGCGGTTGGCTGCTTACGGTGGCAAACGCCACATGCAATGAACAAAAGGCGGCCACCTGTTTGTCGCCGCCGACGGGGTCACTAGCGATTTTTCTGCTCAGCAAGCCGAGACAATACACGAGTGAGCAAACGTATTCTGGGTTCCACCGAGTCCAGTTGAAGGTATTCGTCGTCACTGTGGAAATTCGCTCCAACTGGCCCAAAACCATCCAAACTGGGGATCCCAATGGCAGCGGTATTATTCGCATCAGATCCGCCACCTACCGCTTTCCAATGAATTGGAACACCTTCATCAAATGCAGCCGCTTCGACAAGATCCATCAAGTGTTCTGTTTCAGGCGTCGGAACCATGGCCGGTTTATAAGCTTCGCGAACCAATTCAATGGTGACATCAGGCGTGTAAGGATGAGAGGCGCGGGCTTGGATGGCTTGATCGAGCGCATCATAGGCGGTGTTATCCCAGAACCGAATATCAACCAATGCCGATGCATGCGCGGCCACAATATTCGCTCCCGTTCCGCCTTCAATCACGCCAGCATTAATACTGGTGCCGGCCTCAACATCTTTCATACTATCGAGCGTCACCAACCAGTGAGCCAACTCTGTGATCGCGCTACGTCCTTTCTCTGGTTCATTCCCCGCGTGCGCCGCACGGCCTGATATGGCTATTTTATACCGTGCCATGCCTTTACGCGCTTTCACTAAACCACCGTCAGCCCGCGCTGCCTCTGCCACCAGCACACAACGTGCATCGCGTGCAACGGACGCCAGCCAGTCACTGGAATGTATCGAGCCCACTTCCTCATCGGGATTCATACAAATGCAAATGCTGAGTGCCTCACGTTCAGCGTGTGGTAATGCGCGCAATGCATACACGATATTCAACAAGCCCGATTTCATATCGGATACACCCGGGCCGTAGGCAAAGCCATCCTCCACATGCATCGGACGCTCAGCCGCTGTGCCTTTTGGAAACACAGTATCCATATGGCCAATCATCATCACATCAATATGCGGATCGGTGGGCTGGTTTCGGATCTCTAATCCAACCCCTGCCTCACCACAATCGACACGCTTAATGTGCCAGCCTGTCATTTGTTCATACTTTTCAGCCATCAAGGCTGCAATCACCTCAATGCCGTCGCGCTGGAACGTGCCACAGTCGACGTTCACCAGAGGCGCTAACTCATCCAAGTAGCGTTGCAAAGAAAACATCATCATGCCTCCTAAAGTAAAAGATTCATTACCCACATCGCACCAAAAGCATTGAGAATCGAAATGCCAACCATGATGGGGATATAACGGCCTTCGGTACCAATCGGGCCCATCACTCGGCCGATGTATTGCACTTGTGAGCCCATTAAATAGATAGCGGGGACCAAAATCGCAATGTGGGTGCCGGTGAGAATGCCTTGGTCAAACAAGGTGATCACCACACCAACCGCGCCTCCCATTGACATCCATGCCCCCATTAGCACGGCAGCCGCTTCGCCGGGTAAGCCAAACACTGCCATCACAGGCGAAAACACCTCGCCCATCAAGCCTAATAACCCGGTAATTTGCAGCGCCTTGATAATCACAAACGCCATGACCACATTAGGAACCGTCGACGTCGTCGCAATGTGCCAACCTTTTTTTGCCCCTTCGACAAAGATGTCGGTGATCATGGGTTTACTGCTGGAAGAATGAGTCATGACGCGTGCTCCTCTTGATAGGATTGAGACTTATCTCGCTGTGGCCCTTTACCCTCGGTGATATTGAGGTAGACACGAAATACATTGGCGCCGATGAACTTAAACAAGAAGATCACACCAATCGCAAGGCCAATCGACGAGGTCACGGCCAACGAGCCATCTGACAGCGTCAGAGTAAACAACACAGCACCCGATGAGAAAAAATTGACGATGGTTGCCCCAGCCGTGAACTGAAACATGGTGAACACATCCGTTTCCCGTTTGGTCAAGTACCCCTCATCTTTGAGTTGACGCGTCATCGCCGCCCCCGCATCTGTACTCTGCATAGAGGCAATTAATGCCAATCCTGAGTTGCCGGGAATGCCCAATACTGGTTTTAATAGCGGAGTTAAGAGTCTGCGCGCGGCATCAAGTGCCCCATAGTGCTCAAGCACACTGATCATACCGAGTGCGAACATCACGGTGGGAATAAGGGTCAGCGCAAAAATAAAACCGTCTCGTGCACCACTCCCGCCTTTACCGCGAAGTGACGTCGTTGCTACCTCCACCGACCCATCGGCCGCCGCTGTCGCTTGATAAGCCACCTGCCCGAAGGATCCGTTCAAGGTGGTAAAATCAAACACGCCGTACCATTGATTGGATTGCAACAACCCCGAGAAAAAAACAATCGCAAAGACCAATGCCAAGTAACATCCCCATGTCACTTGTCTGTCTGTTTCGGTTGGATGTGTCATAAACCGCCCTCATGCTCAATCAACATTGGGCTTATCATCGAGGCAGACACAGAAATGAAAGTTGATAATTATCAACCTATTGTGCAAGAAGATAGATGGGATTTACATAATATGGGCTGATTCAAAACCTAACAAATTAAGCCAAGCTAAATCATGATGAATGTGACACTAACGGCTGATTTTATTAGGTTTATCTGTCACTACTAAAGGATGCGCGTAAATCGCTTCGGATAAGAAATTCACTATGAACACATAAGTAAAGCTAATAAAAAAGCGCCCGAAGGCGCTTTTCGTCGGGCGACAGCTTACTGACTTAACCCATCAGGTTATAGAGCAGCGCTGAAATTGCCAGCATACCGGTCACAAAGATAAAGTAAGTGCCTACTTTACCGCGATACTGCGCCAATGCTTTGACTTTATAAGCCGCGACAGTGGGCATAATAAAGAGTATCATCGCAATCACAGGGCCTGATAATGCCCCCATCATGTCAAGAATGCTGGGGTTAATCACCGCACACCACCAGATGGCAAAGAACATCACCACAACGCCCAGCTTATCCGCTTGCTTGTAGGTCAACTTGCTATGTTTGGTTACCAAACCATTCAAGCTTTCACGCGCGCCAAGGAAATGCCCTAAAAACGACGATGTGATCGCAATGAATGCGACAAGCGGCCCCAGCGTACCGATAAAGGGGTTGTGGGTGACGTTAGCAAGGTAAGAAAGCACAGACACATTTTGCGCTTTCGCTTCCGCCATTTGTGCTGGCGTGAGTGTCAGCACGCACGAGAAGACAAATAAGAGCACAAAAGCAACTAACATCACGCCCGCGCGCTTAAGAATTTGCTCTGACTTGCCTTGTGCATCATTGCCATAGTGGCGACGCTGAATGTTAGCAAAACTTGAAATCGCCGCTGCATGACTAAACGAGAAAATCACCACAGGCACCGCAAGCCACAGGTTCATGCCTAGTTCACTCATCGGCGGTAGGGTCAAGTTAGGCGTTTGCCACGATGGCACAAGATAGAACGACAAAAATGCCAAAATAGCCACCAAGGGGTACACCATAGCGGCGAAAGCGCGCAGCATGAGGCGCTCTCCACCCAGCATGATCGCAATCATGCCCGCCACTAACACACCGGATAATAAGATACGATTAGGAGATACCCATCCCAGTTGATTGACTAAAAAGCTGTCTACCGTATTGGTTAATCCGACGCCGTATATCAATAAAATGGGGAAGATAGAAAGGAAATACAACACCGAGATCATCCGGCCCGCATTGGCACCAAAATGCTCGGCGACCACATCGGTAAAATCTGCATCTTTATGGCGAGAGGAGAGCACAAAACGTGCAAGCCCGCGGTGTGCCATAAAGGTCATGGGGAAAGCAAGTACCGCCATGATGATTAACGGCCAGATCCCACCCATACCCAGGTTAATGGGAAGGAACAGGATCCCCGCACCGACAGCGGTACCAAAAAGGCTGAGCGCCCAGTGGGTGTCATGTTGGGTCCAACGAGTGGATACACTCTTTTCGGAGACTTCTATAGTTTGGTTCACGTCAAACTCTCTTATTTATAATATTTTGTGCGGTTGCATAGTAGCGAGTTCGACCAGATATATCACATAGATGTAATAGATATATGTAC